>JBQCCU010000481.1:0-2035 GCA_051961935.1 Amnibacterium sp.
GGGCCGCCACCTACGAGATCGCGAACTACCTCGTGGCGGTCGAGCAGCTCACCACCACGACGCTCCGCAACGTCGTCGGCGGCCTGAACCTCGAGGAGGCGCTCACCAGCCGCGACAACATCAACGGCCAGCTGCGCGTCGTGCTCGACGAGGCGACCGGCAAGTGGGGCATCCGCGTCAACCGGGTGGAGCTGAAGTCGATCGAGCCGCCGCACTCGATCCAGGACTCGATGGAGCAGCAGATGCGCGCCGAGCGGAACCGCCGCGCGCAGATCCTCACCGCGGAGGGCACCAAGCAGGCGGCGATCCTCCAGGCCGAGGGCGCCAGGCAGTCCGCGATCCTCGAGGCGGAGGGCGAGGCGAAGGCGCGCGTGCTGCGGGCCGAGGGCGAGGCGAAGGCCATCACGACGGTGTTCGAGGCGATCCACGCCGGCCGGCCCGACAGCCCGCTGCTCGCCTACCAGTACCTGCAGACGCTGCCGAAGATCGCGGAGAACCCGTCGAACAAGCTCTGGATCGTGCCGTCGGAGCTGACGGAGGCGCTGAAGGGCCTCGGGGGCGCGTTCGCGCGCGGCATCCCCGACGCCGCCGCGCCGGCCGCCCCGACGCCGGAGGTGCCCTCCTCGGTGCGCCCGCCCGAGGTCTCGCCCGACGGTGTGACCGCACCGGCGGCGCCGCCCGCACCACCGACGGCCGACTGAGCGGTGCGCACCGCCTACTTCGACGGGCCGCTCCCCCGCGTGCTGGCCCACCGCGGGCTCGCCGCGAACGCCCCCGAGAACTCGCTGTCGGCGTTCCGCGACGCCCTGCTCGCCGGAGCGACGCACCTCGAGACCGACGCGCGGGCGACCGCGGACGGCGTCGCGGTGCTCGTCCACGACCGGCACCCCGCCGGCTGGGCCGCCCCGGTCGCCCGCACCGTGCTCGTCGACGTGATGGACCACCATCCCGGCGTCACGACCCTCACGGCGGCGCTGACGACCTACCGGGAGGCGCGCTTCAACATCGACGTGAAGGACCGCCGCGCCGCCGAAGCCGTGGCGAGGGCGGTGCGCTCCGCCCACGCCGAGGACCGGGTGCTGATCACCTCGTTCCGGGAAGGGCGTCGCAGGGCCACCCTGCGGCTCCTCCCCCCGGTCGCGACCTCCGCATCCGGCGAACGGATGGCGCTCGCCGTCATCGGGCTCCGGCTCCGCTCGCGCGCCCTGGTGCGGGCGGCTCTGAAAGGGGTCGACGCGGCGCAGATCCCGCTCCGCCTCGCCGGTCTCGACGCGACCGAGCCCCGGGTGCTCGACACCTTCCACGCCTGCGGCGTCGAGGTGCACTACTGGGTGGTGAACGATCCGGCCCGGATGCGGGCGCTCGTCGCGCGCGGCGCGGACGGCGTCGTCACCGACCGGCCCGACCTGGCGGCGCTCACCCTCCGCTGATCCGCACCCCCGCCGCATCGCGATCCGATGAGGGGTGCATGGGAGAGGTCTGGGAATCCTCGCACCTGGGAAGGCCCCGCTCCGAAGGACCGTTATACCGGTGGTTTCGGGGAACGAGAGGGGACAGGACATGGCGGATCGCAGCCTGCGAGGCATGCGGCTCGGTGCACAGAGCATGCAGAGCGAGGAGGGGGTCGTCTTCTCGGAGCGGCAGGTGCGGCAGTACCGCGCCGCCGACGGGAGCGAGTTCTCCGTGACGTTCGCGGCGGATGCGGAGATCCCCGAGCGGTGGACGAACGCGAAGACGGGCCAGGAGGGCCAGCTCCTCGCGGAGGACGGCACGCTGGCCGACAGCTCCGTCAAGGAGGCCAAGCCGGCCCGCACCCACTGGGACATGCTGCTCGAGCGCCGCACGCGCGCCGAGCTCGAGGAGCTCCTGGAGGAGCGGCTGCAGTACCTCCGTGCCCGCCGGGGCAAGAAGGCCTCCTAGGGTCTCCCCCGCGCCTCGGGGGGGGAATAATTAAGCAAAACCACCGGAATAAAGGGAGGGATGACGAAACCAACCCGATGAAGGGCGGCGCCACCCCCCAGAGATCAACCCGGAG
>JBQCCU010000482.1:0-10587 GCA_051961935.1 Amnibacterium sp.
GAGCGCCTCGGCGAGCGCCGCCGCGAAGCCCCGCCGGTCGCGGCGGTGCCAGGAGTAGGCGGCGCCGTCCCCGGTCGGCACGAGCACGCTGTCGTGGTGGGGCACGACCCACCAGGTGCCGCGCTCCGGTGAGAGCCGAGCGGCCGGGGTGCCCTCGGCGGCGGCCGGCACCACGAGGTGGCGGATCGTCGCGACGGCCGCCCAGAGCGCGAGGGCCGCGCCGCGCGGTGCCGTGAGCGGCGTGAGCGCGGTGACCGGCGCGTCGGGGACGAGCGGCAGCTCCTCGGGTCGGTGGCGCCGCTGCTCCGGCGCCGCGGCAGCCAGCGCGAGCAGCTGCGGCAGCACGGTCCGCAGCGCCGGCCCGAGCGCCTCCGGGCCCGCGAGCACGGCGCGCAGGCCGTCGTGCCGGCGCCGGACCGCGTAGTGCTGCATCGCGAGGGCCTGCTTGAGGTCGAGCGCGAGGCTCGCGGCGAGCACCCCGGTGCGGGTGCCGCGGCCGCCGTGCAGCAGGGCCGTGACGATGCGGTTCCGGGCATGGAAGAACGCCGGCCACGAGCGGGAGTCGTCCTTCGTCCGCCAGGTCTCGTGCCACACCGCGGCGCCGGGCAGGCTGATCGTGGGGACGCCGGCCGCCGCCGCGCGCAGCCCGTACTCGGCGTCGTCCCACTTGAGGAAGAACGGCATCGCGTAGCCGATCCGGTGGATCGTCTCCACCGGGATCTGGCAGGCCCACCACCCGGCGAAGTCCGCGTCCGCGCGGCGGGAGAACGCCGGCCGCGCCGAGACGCCGGCGCGGCCGAGGTCGCTCCCCGGCACCGTCCCGTCCGTGGCGTGCCACCAGAAGGTGCGGCGGGTCACCCGCTCCGCCCCGACCTCGAGCACGGTCGGGGCGGCGGTGTCGAACATCTGGAGGCCGACGATGGAGGCCGTCCGGGCCCGGATCCCGAACTCGTAGGCGCGGAGCAGGGAGGCGGGCTCGAGCTCGATGTCGTCGTCGAGCAGGGTGACGAAGCCCGCGCCGTCCTCGTATGCCGCTTCGTGCATGATCCGGGCGTACCCGCCGGAGCCGCCGAGGTTCGGCTGGCGGAGCACGCGGAGCAGGCCGGGGAGGGCGGCCCTGGCGCCGGTGTCGTCGAGCGGAGCCGCGGCCTGGTCGACGACGACCGCGCGTCGCAGCACCTCGACGAGGGCCGGCGCGGCAGCGATCCGGCGGAGGTTCAGCGCGAGCGCATCCGGGCGACCGATCGTCGGCATGCCGACCACGAGACCGGGCGCCCGCACCGGCCGCTCGGCGACGCACCAGCCCGCGTCGAGCACCCGCACGTGCCGCGGGCCCGCCTGGATCTCGAACCACACGAGGCCGCCGTCGCGGCACTCGGCGATCGACACGGCGACCGACGCCGGCTCGCCGGGCTCGAGCATCACCGTGTCGACGACCTCGGCGCGCTCCCCCACCGACCGGTGCAGCGTCACGACGGCGGGCGCGTCCACCTCGATGTCGAGCCACACCGACGCGGAGCCGACCGTGGTCGCCCAGTACGCGGCGGGGAACGCGTTGAAGTAGCCGCCGAGGTCGGCCGTGCCGCCGGGCGGCACGACGAGGTCGTGCCTGCGGCCGGTCGGCGTCGCGCGGACCGCCCCGGGCAGGCCGCCGGTGAAGTAGAGCGCCGGGGGCACGCGCCGGTCGGCGAGCGGGCCGATCACGTCGTGCACGCGGAAGGTGCGGTCGAGACCGGTCGCGCGGGCGGCGCGGATGCTCGTGGGTTCCATCCCGCTCGACGCTAGGACGGCGACGCGGTCCCGATGCCGGCCTCGCGATGCCACCCGCGTGACGAGCAGGTGAACTCTCCACCCCGGGCGCGACACCCTCGCCTCCTAGCATCCGCGGCGTGCCGCGCGGCGTCTCCTTCCCCGACCAGGCCGCGATGCTCGCGGCCCTGCTCCGCGCACGGCTCAGCGGAGCCGAGCCGGAGCGGATCGCCGTGGTCGGCAACGCGCCGCTCGCCCCGTCGGCGGACCGTGCCGCCCGGATCGACGGCAGCGACGTCGTCGTGCGCATGACGACGTTCGCGGTCGACGACGACCGCCCGGCCATCGGCCGTCGCACGGACGTCGTCGTGCTGCACCGCGGCGTCGTCGCCGGCCCCGGCACGTTCGCCGACCACCGGTCCCGGCTCTACCTGCTCGCCGAACCCGGGCGCGACCACTGGGAGCCGGCGGCGATGCCGCCCTGGTGGCCCCGGGACCTGGAGCTCGTCCCCCTCGGCAACCGGGAGTTCACCGACCCGTTGCGCGAGCGGCTCGGATACCGCCGCCGCGCCGTCGCATGGCCGACGACCGGGACACTCGCCGTTCACCTCGTGCACCGACTGTTCCCGCATGCACGCATCCTGCTCACCGGCACGAGCCTCCTGGACGGGCGTCCGGCGCAGCACGGCCGGCTCGGCCACCACTGGGGACCGGCGATGCCCGTGACCCCGGAGCACCGCCTGGGCCGCGAGGCCGCGCTGCTCGCCGACTGGTGCGGCGAGGGCTGGCTGGCGGTCGACCGGTGAGCCCGGCCCGGTGGGCGCGGGGACGCTGGAACGTGCTGCGCGCCCGTCGCCCGCGCACCGCGGGGGCGCTGGAGACGGGCGTCCTCGGCCTGCGCGGCTCCGCGCGGCTCGTCGACGAGGTGCGCCTGCTCCGCACGCGGCTCGCGGCGCTCGAGCGCGATCACGCGCTGCTCGCCGCGCACGTCGCCGCCCTGGTGGAGGCGGCCCCGGGCGGCGCGCAGCCGGAGCCGTCCGTCGAGGCGGTGCGGCTGTCGGCCGTCGCGTTCTACGAGCAGCGCATCGCCGCCCTCGAGGAGCGCCTCCCGAGCCGCGGACACGCCCGGCGCGCGCCCGGCTCCGGGTCCGCTCGGCGAACATCCGGCGACCGGCGGGAGAACGCGACGTGAGCGCGTTCCCGAGCCGGCAGGTGGTCGCCGTCATCCCCGCGCGGGGCGGTTCGAAGGGCGTGCCGGGCAAGAACACGGCCCCGGTCGGCGGCGTGCCGCTCGTCGCGCGCGCCGTCCGGGCGGCGCTCGAGGCGGGCATCGCCGACGTGCGGGTGAGCACCGACGACGCGGCCGTCGCGGCGGCCGCGCTCCCGGCCGGTGCCCGGGTGTTCGAGCGGCCGGCCGACCTCGCCGGCGACACCGCGTCCTCGGAGTCCGCGCTGCTGCATGCGCTCGACGCGCTCGCCGCCGAGGGCGTCGAGCCGGAGGTCCTCGCGTTCCTGCAGGCCACCTCCCCGTTCCTCGAGCCGGATGCGCTGCGGCGTGCGGTCGAGCGGGTGCTGGGTGGCGCCGCGGACAGCGTGCTGTCGGCGTTCGAGACCTACGCCTTCCTCTGGCGGGCCGGCGCGGACGGCACGGCGGCGGGCGTGAACCACGACGCCGCCCGCCGGCCCACACGGCAGGACCGCGAGCCGCACTTCCAGGAGACGGGCGCGTTCTACGTGCTGCGGTCGGCCGGCTTCCGCGCCGCCCGGCACCGCTTCTTCGGCCGGACGGCGCTCGAGGTCGTCGACGAGGCGCGCGCGCTCGAGATCGACTCGCCGGAGCAGCTCGAGCTGGCGCGCAGCCTCGCGCCGCTGCTCGACGCGCCGGCGCGGGCACTCGACGTGGACGCGGTGATCACGGACTTCGACGGCGTCCACACCGACGACACGGCCACGGTCGCCACCGACGGGGTCGAGTCGGTGCGGGTGAGCCGTGCGGACGGGATGGGCGTCGAACGGCTCCGAGAGCGCGGCGTGCCCGTGCTCATCCTGTCGAAGGAGCGGAACGCCGTCGTGGCGGCCAGGGCGGCGAAGCTCCGCGTCCCCGTGCTGCACGGCGTCGACGACAAGGCCGCCGCGGTGCGGCGGTGGTGCGCGGAGACGGGAACCGACCCCACGCGGGTCGCGTACGTCGGCAACGACGTGAACGACCTGCCCGCGCTCGCGATCGTGGGCTGGCCGATCGCGGTCGCCGACGCGCACCCCGCGGTGCGCGCGGCCGCGCGGCTGGTCCTCTCCAGACCGGGCGGCCACGGGGCCGTCCGGGAGGTGGCGGAGCTCGTCCTGGCCGCACACGAGGGAAGGAACACGAAGGAATGACGAACACGGTCCGCATCGGTCGGCACACCATCGGTGACGGCGAGCCCGTCTACGTGATCGGGGAGATCGGCCTCAACCACAACGGGGACGTCGAGATCGCCAAGAAGCTGATCGACGTCGCCGCCGTGGCGGGGGTCCAGGCGGTCAAGTTCCAGAAGCGCACCCCCGAGATCTCCACGCCGGAGCACATGAAGGAGGTCCCCCGCGAGACGCCGTGGGGCACCATGACCTACCTCGAGTACCGCTACCGCGTCGAGTTCGAGCATGAGCAGTACGCCGAGATCGGCGCCTACGCCGACAGCCGCGGCCTCGACTGGTTCGCCTCCCCGTGGGACGAGCCGGCCGTCGACTTCCTCGAGGCGATGGACGTCGTCGCGCACAAGGTCGCCTCCGCGTCGCTGACGGACAAGGGCCTGCTGCGCCGGCTCGCCGCGACGGGCAAGCCGGTGATCCTCTCCACGGGCATGTCGACGCTCGAGCAGATCGACGCGGCGGTGGAGGTCCTCGGCACCGACCGCCTGGTGATGCTGCACGCCACGTCGACCTACCCCCTGCCGCCGGAGGAGGCGAACCTCCTGATGATCGACACGCTGAAGGAGCGCTACGGGGTGCCCGTCGGGTACTCGGGCCACGAGCCGGGGCTGCAGATCTCGATCGCCGCGGTGGCGATGGGCGCGGTCGCGGTGGAGCGGCACATCACGCTCGACCGGGCGATGTGGGGCAGCGACCACGCGGCCTCGCTCGAGCCGCATGGCCTGATGAGCCTCGTCCGCGACATCCGCATCATCGGCACGGCCCGCGGCGACGGTGTGAAGCGCGTCTTCCCCGGTGAGCTCGCGCCGCTGTCGAAGCTCCGCCGCGTCGACGGCTGAGCCGCGTCCGGCCGGCACGGGCCGGTTCGGGCACGACGGGCCGCCGATGACGCCCGGGATGCCGGAACCGGCCCGCCCTTCTCGGGATGGGAGGATTCCGCTCGTGAAGTCGCTCCCACCCGCTCCGACCGCGGCGGTCGTCGACGTCGTCCTCGTGGTCCTGTTCGTGGTGTTCGGACGGACGAGCCACGGCGAGCAGCTGAGCCCGGGCGGCTTCCTCACGACCCTCTGGCCGTTCCTCGTCGGGCTCGCGGCGGGCTGGGCGGTGGCCCGTGCGTGGCGTCGCCCGATGTCGGTGGGGCGCACCGGGCTGGTGGTCTGGGCGCTCACCGTGGTCGTCGGCCTGCTGCTGCGCGTGCTGACCGGGCAGGGCGCGCCGTTCGCCTTCGTCGTGGTCGCCTCGATCGTGCTCGGCGCGTTCCTGGTCGGCTGGCGGGTGCTGCTCGTCGCGCTCGAACGGCGCTCGACGCGCCCCTCCGTGCGCCGCGATCGCCGCCGCTGAGCCGTCCCCCCGCACGAACGACGGAGAAGTCGGCCGCGAGGTCCGGCCACGGGCCGGTTCCGACCCTCTCCAGACCGGGAGCTCCGTCGTTCGTGCGGTCATGCACGGATGCGGCGCAGCCCCCAGCTCGTGACCCACTGCTCGCCGGGCTCGAGCCAGCGCAGCCCCTTGCCCGAGTTGAGGGCGTCGGCGGCGCAGGTCATCGGCTCGATCGCGACGGCGTGGATCCGCCCGTCGTCGGTCTCGTAGACGTCCGTCGTGAAGACCTGCGTGTACGCGAAGTCGGGCTCGCCCCACAGCTCGACGCCGGTGCCGTCCGGCGCCGTGAGGCGGTGGCGGACGAAACCGTCCTGCAGCGCGATGCCGGTGTAGCCCTGGTCGAGGGTCAGGCCCTCGAGCCGGCGGCCGCCGCGCAGGTCCACGTCGGTGCCGGCGACCGGGCGCTCCCCGACGGGGATGCTGTCGTCGTCGGTCACGATCGCCGTGTCCGCCGCCACGGTGACGGTGAGGTCGCCGAACGGGGTGTCGCCCACCCGCAGGTAGGGATGCACCCCGATGCCGACGGGCGCCGCGGCGGCGCCGGCGTTGTGCAGGCCGTGCGTGACGGTGAGCCCGTCCGCGTCGAGCTCGAACCGCACCGACGTGTCGAGGTGGAACGGGTAGCCGTGCTGCGGGAAGACGGGGGCGGTCAGCGTCACCGCGTGCTCGCCGACGTCGGTGGTGCGGTAGCCGGTGTTGCGGAGCAGCCCGTGGATCGCGTTGCCCGCGTCGGGCTCGGTGAGGTCGAGCTGCTGCGTCACGCCGCCCTGCTGCCAGCGCCCGCCGCGCACCCGGTTCGGCCACGGCACGAGCACGACGCCCGAGGCGCGGCTGGGCGCCCGGTTCGGCCCGTAGTCCTGCACGAGCGCGACGCCGTCGACGACGAGCTCCCGGAGGCTCGCGCCCAGCTCGGCGACGGTGGCGGTCACCGCGCCGCCGTCGAAGGTCAGGATGTGCTGCTCGCCGCTCGCAGGAACCACCATGCCCCGAGGCTAGGAGCGCAGCCCGAGCGTGCGCTCCGCGGCCGCCACCACGGGCATCAGGAGCATCGCCCGGGTCATCGGGCCCACGCCGCCCGGCACTGGGGTCAGGTGGCCGGCGACGGCGGCCACGTCCGGATGCACGTCGCCCAGCAGGCGCGCGCGGCCGTCCGCCTCCACCCGGGTGAGCCCCACGTCCACGACGGCGGCGCCGGGCCGCACCCAGTCGGGTGTCACGAGGTGCGGCACCCCGGTCGCGGCGACGAGCACGTCCGCGCTCCGGGCGAGGCGCGGCAGGTCGGGGGTGCGCGAGTGCGCGAGGGTCACGGTCGCGTCCACGCCCTTCCGGCTCAGCAGGAGCCCCAGCGGCCGGCCGACGGTGATGCCCCGGCCGAGCACCACGACGTGCCGCCCCGCGAGGGGCACGTCGAAGCGGTGCAGGAGCTCGAGCACGCCGGCGGGCGTGCAGGGCAGCGGGCCGGCGAGCGCCCCGTCGGTCGCGAGCACGAGCCGGCCGAGGTTGGCCGGATGGAGGCCGTCGGCGTCCTTGCCGGGCTCGACGGCCTCGAGCACGCGCCGCTCGTCGACGCCCGCCGGCAGCGGCAGCTGCACGAGGAACCCGGTGACCCCGGGATCCTCGTTCAGCACGTCGACGGCGCCCAGCACGTCTTCCTCGCTCGCATCCGCGGGCAGGTCGATCCGCACGGAGGCGATCCCGACCTCCGCGCAGTCGCGGTGCTTGCCCGCGACGTACGCGACGGAGGCGGGATCCTCCCCCACCAGCAGGGTGCCGAGCCCCGGCGTTCCGCCGGCGGCGTGCAGGGCGGCGACGCGCGCCGCGAGCTCACGGCGCAGCCCTGCGGCGGTCGCGGCGCCGTCGAGGCGGACGGCCGCGGCCGCCCGCGTCACCACGCCTCGAGGCCCTCGTAGAGCGGGAAGCGGCCCGCGAGCGCCGCGACCTCGCCGCGCAGCTCGCCGAGGTCGGCGCCGGGACGCAGCGCCCGCGCGATGACATCGGCGACCTGCCGGAACTCGTCCGCCGCGAAGCCGCGCGTCGCGAGCGCGGCGGTGCCGATCCGCACGCCGGAGGTGGTCATCGGCGGCCGCGGGTCGAACGGCACCGCGTTGCGGTTCACGGTGATGCCCGCCTCGTGCAGCCGGTCCTCCGCCTGGCGGCCGTCGATCTCCGAGTCCCGCAGGTCGGCGAGCACCAGGTGCACGTCCGTGCCGCCGGTCAGCACGTCGACGCCGGCGTCGCGGGAGTCGGGCGCGGTCAGCCGCTCGGCGAGCAGCCTCGCCCCCTCGACCGTGCGCCGCTGCCGGTCGCAGAACTCCTCGGTCGCCGCGAGCTTCAGGGCCGTCGCCTTCGCGGCGATCACGTGCATGAGCGGGCCGCCCTGCTGCCCGGGGAACACCGCCGAGTTGAGCTTCTTCGCGTGGGTGTCGTCGCGGGCGACGATGAGGCCGGAGCGCGGGCCGCCGAGGGTCTTGTGCACGGTGGTCGAGACGACGTCGGCGTGGGGCACGGGCGACGGGTGCAGCCCCGCGGCCACGAGCCCGGCGAAGTGGGCCATGTCCACCCACAGCTTCGCCCCGACCTCGTCGGCGATGGCGCGGAACGCGGCGAAGTCGAGCTGCCGCGGGTAGGCGCTCCAGCCGGCGATGATCACGGTCGGCCGGTGCTCGAGGGCGGCGTCACGGACCCGGTCCATGTCGATCCGGAACGTGTTCGGGTCCACCCCGTAGGCGACCGCGTTGTAGAGCTTGCCCGAGAAGTTCAGCTTCATCCCGTGCGTGAGGTGGCCGCCGTGGGCGAGCTCGAGGCCGAGGATCGTGTCGCCCGGCGTCGCGAGCGCCGCGAGCACGGCCGCGTTGGCCGTCGCCCCGGAGTGCGGCTGCACGTTGGCGTAGCCGGCGCCGAACAGCGACTTCGCCCTGGCGATCGCGAGCTCCTCGGCGACGTCGACGAACTCGCAGCCGCCGTAGTAGCGGCGGCCGGGGTAGCCCTCGGCGTACTTGTTCGTGAGCACGCTGCCGGTGGCCTGGAGCACCGCGCGAGGCACGAAGTTCTCGCTCGCGATCATCTCGAGCGTGGTGCGCTGACGGTTCAGCTCGTCGGCGAGCACCGCCGCGATCTCGGGGTCCACCTCGCTGATCGGGGCGCCGAACGTGGAGGAGCGGACGGGAAGGGTGTCGGTCATGGCGGTGAGTCCTCGAGCTGTCGGATGCGGGCACGGTGGGGTTCGGGCGGCCCAGGCGTACGGCGCGCCTTCCGTGTCAGTCGCTCCCCGGTGGTGACCACCTGAACGCCAGTCGCGACGCGGTCAGGATACCAACCAGCGACCGCGGCGCCAGGGCCGCGCGGATGCGGGCGCCCCGCGGCGCGGTGTCGTGCAGGGTCGTGAGCACCGCGTCGACGTCGGACACCGCGACGCGCTGCGCCCGGCCGCCGTAGGCCTGCCGCTCGTAGGCCTCCCGCACGCGGGTGAGGGCGGCCGTCGCCGCCGGGGCTCCCCCGAGGTCGCGCCGGAGGACCGCCTCGGCCGCGCGCAGGCTCGCGCCGCGGGCGGGCGGGACGCCGAGGTCCCATCCGGTGTCGACGATCTCCTGCCAGCCCACCTCGGCGGGGGCGCCGCGGGTCACCCGCGCGAGCCGACGCCGGCGGACGGTGCGCCGCAGCCCGGCCGGCAGCAGCGCGAGGAGCGCCACGAGGGCGGCGACGCCGACGCCGCGCAGCACGCCGGGGAGCACCGCGTCGCTGCGGTGCCGGGTGCCGCCGCCGACCGCGACGGTAGGGGTGCTGCTCGGCACGGCGCTCGGGGTCGCGCTCGCCGGGGCGGACTTGCCCGGCAGGTTCTCGGCCGCCGACGACGACCTGGGCTGCGGCGCGTACGACGGCACGGCTCCCCGGCCCGGGGTCGGCTCGAACCGCACCCATCCGATGCCGTCGAAGTACAGCTCCGGCCACGCGTGCAGGTCGTCGCTCGTGACGGAGTAGACGCTGTGGCCGTCCACGACGCTGCGCTCCCCCGGCTGGTAGCCGACGACGACCCGCGCGGGGATGCCCTCGAGCCGGGCCATCACCGCCATGGTCGAGGCGAAGTGCACGCAGTAGCCCGCCTTCACCGAGAGGAAGCGGGCGATGACGCCGAGCCCGTCGCCGTCGTACCCCTGCCGCACCGGGGTCTGCTCGTCGTAGAGGAAGTCGCCGCCGCGGAGGTGGTTCTGGATGTCGAGCGCGACCTGGTACGGGGTGGACGCCCCCTTCGTCCAGGACGCGGCGGTGCTCCGGATGATCGACGGCACGGCGCCCGGCACGGCGAGCGCGCCGCGGTCGGCGGCAGGCAGGGAGGTGGTGGCGTTCCGCAGCACCGATGCGCTCGTGTCCACGGCGAGGCTCTGCACGGTGTAGCTGAGGACCGTGGCGGTGGTGTCGCGGCGCACGAGCGTGAGGCCGCGGGAGTCCCAGTCGAAGCCGAAGACGCCGTCCACCTGCCGGGCCGGGTACGGCAGCGGCAGCCGCTGGCCGATCGCGTCGGTGCTCGCCGCGGTGATCCGGGTCGTGATGGTCCTGCCCGAGTCGTCCGTGAGGCCCGGCACGGCGGGGGCGACGTCCCGCACGCCCACCCCGTACCGGTCGGCCTCGTTCGGCGACCAGGTCGCCCCGGTGAAGTTCTCGAGCACCGCGAGCCGCAGGTAGGTGTCGTCGTCGGTGCTCGTCGAGTAGGTGAGCACCGGCTCCTGCGGTCCGCGTCGGAGGTTGTCGCCGAGCCGGATGAGCGGGTCGACGCCGGAGCCGAACAGCGGCTGCAGCGGCAGCCCCTGCGCGTCCGAGGCGATCGGCGCGGGCAGCACCACTTGCGCGAGGAGCGCCAGCACGAGCGCCGCCGCCCCGCCGCCGACGAGGCCGAGCACGCGGGGGGCGGATCCGCGCCGCCGGCGGTCCGACGCGATCACGAGCAGCACCGCGACGGCGACCGCGGCCAGCAGCCAGCCGTTCGTGCCGGTGTGCAGCGACCTGCCCGGCACGATGGTGAGGGCGAGCACGACGAGCATCGCGGCCAGCGGG
>JBQCCU010000483.1:0-4190 GCA_051961935.1 Amnibacterium sp.
GGTGGGAGGGGGGGGGTCACCACACATCGGGGTTTTCCCCATCCCCCCCCCAACACCCCCACCCCCCCCCCACACCGGCTCCCGGCCTCCGCCCGGCACACCGGGTCCCGGCCTCCGCCCGGCGCACCGGGTTCCGGCTTCCTCCCGGCACGCCGCGATCAGGCCTGCGACCGGCTCCTCGTCCTTCGCCCGGCACGGACGCCATGACCGGCGTCGGCGGGAACGCGAAACGGCCCAGCCACCCCGTGGAGTGGCTGGGCCGTTCGGCGTGCGTCAGGCGCGGGCGGACGCGCGCGCGGCCTCCCGCGCGGCCCGGTCGGGCCGGGTGTAGCCGGGGCGGGACGTCCCGCGCACGAGGTAGACGGGCAGGAGCTCACCGGGTGCCACGTCCTCGAGCAGGTCGCGCAGCGCGGTCGCGCGGGCGACCCTGGCGTGGGCGGATCCGACGACGATCACCGCGTCGACCGCGTCCGCGAGCATCGCGAGGGCGGCACCCGAGTCGATCCGGCTCGCGTTCACGAGCACGAGGTCGGCCGGTTCGGCGTCGACGAGGGCGGGCAGCGTGGACTCGTCCAGCACGCCCGAGGAGGACTCGGCGTCGACGATCCGCAGCTCGAGCTCGGCGTGCCTGGCCAGGGTGCTGAGCGCGCCCACGACCTCGTCCGCGGTGCCGTCGAGCGCGGTCACCGCGACGACGGGACGCCGCAGCCCGGCGCGCCGGCGGATGCCGCGGAGGATCCACCTGGCGCCCTCCAGGTCGTTCAGGCCGCGCACGACGACGGCGCTCCCGCGCATGAGCTCCGAGTAGCGGCTCGCGAACCGGATCCGGCGGTCGGTGAGGTCACGGCCGCGCGCGAGGACGACGCCGAGGATCAGGCCGCCGAAGGCGCCGCCGACGAGGTAGGGCGGAAGGCCGAGGGACGAGGGCTGGGTGGGGACGGAGGCGCGCCCGATGACGTGCGCGGTGCCGATGCCGACGTGCTGCAGCGTGGTCAGCTGCGCCCGGAGGTTCGCGAGGGTGCTCGTGCTCTTCGGGTTCGTCGCCGCGATCTGCTGGTTCAGCGCGTCGATGCTCGCCTGCGCGGCGTCGAGCGCCGTCTGCGCCCGGACGGTGAGGTAGGCGGCCGCGATGGCGTTGGCCTCATCCGCGGCGGCCCTCGGCGAGGCCGAGGTGACGGTCACCTGCAGCACGGTCGACTGGGACGGCGCGGCGACGCTGGTCGCCGCGACCAGCGCGTCCGGCGCCACCCCGTTCTTCAGCGACGCCGCGGCGATCTCCGCCACCTGGCGCGAGCCGATCACGGCCTTCTCGGTCGAGATGTTGAGGTCCTGGTTGCCCGAGTAGGTCGAGCCGAGCCGGATCGGGGAAACCGTGACCGATGCGGTCGCGGAGTACTGCTTGTGCGCGAGCAGCCCGGCCGCGCCCGAGGCCGCGGTCGTGAGCACGAGCACGGCGAGCACGACGCGCCAGCGCCGGCGCACCCGCGCCGCGAGGCGCCCGGCGCCGATGGTCCATTCGGTGGTGGTCTCCGCCACGACAGCTCCTCGGATGACCCGGATGCAGGTGGGGAGGACGGCCGGGCGCCCGGGTCGACGCGACGGCAGCAGGGAGGTGGGTGGCTCCCATTGCATTGTTCCGAGGCGGTGGAGCGGCGGTGAGCCCCACTCCGGGGGACGTCAGGGCGTGGTGGCGACGAAGGCGATGCCGGACCCGCTGAACGTCACCGTGCCCTCGTCCGGCGTCACGAGCACGGCGTCGCCGCGGCCGAGGGTGGCGCTGTCGGTTGCGCCGCCGATCCGCATCCCGCCCGCCACGACGAGCACGACCGCCGGGCCGGTGAGGGTGAAGGTCGCGCTCTCCGGGCCGGCGAGCGTGTAGCCGTGCATCGCCGCCGCATCGCCGAGCCCCACGCGGGCGAGCACGAAGTCGTCCGTGTCCGTGCGGAACACCTCGACGCCCGGCACGGGCGAGTCGGGCTGCACCCGCGCCATCGGCCGCTGCTCGAAGACGACGACATCGAGCAGCTCGTCGACGTCGACGTGCTTCTCGGTGAGACCGCCGCGGAGCACGTTGTCGCTCGCGGCCATCAGCTCGATCCCGACGCCCTGCAGGTACGCGTGGATGTTGCCGGCGGGCAGGAACATCGCCTGCCCCTGCGGGAGCGACACCCGGTTGAGCAGCAGGCTGAGCACGATGCCCGGGTCGCCCGGGTACAGCTCGTGCAGGCGGCCGACGGTCGCGAACTCGCGGCCGAAGCTCGACGTGCCGGTCGGCACCGCGGCCGCCGTGCGCGTGACCGCCGCGACGAGCGCGTCGACGTCGCCGCCGCCACGGAGCAGCCACTCGACGCTGTCGCGGAGCGGGTTGCCCTCGCCGCTGTGCGGCGGCACCGTCGTCCCGGTCAGGGGCGTGCCCTCCTCGACGATGCGCTGCGAGCTGCCCGTCGACGCCGCCTCGGCCGGGTTCCCCGCCGCCAGCCGCGCCCCGAACGCGCTGATCGCGTCGCGGTCGTCCCCGGTCGCCGACAGGAGCAGCTCCTCGAGCAGCATCCGGATGGTGCTCACGTGCTGGAACCCGGCGAGCGCCTCGAAGGTGGGCGAGAGGGCGAGGATCAGCTCCGGCTTCGCGGATGCGTCGCGGTAGTTCCGCTCGGGCGCGTCGGTCGCGAGTCCCGCCTCGTTCTCGCGCGCGAACCCCGCCGCCGCCTGCTCCGGGTTCGGGTGCGCCTGGAGCGACAGCGGTTTGTCGGCCGCGAGGACCTTCAGCAGGAACGGCAGCGTCGTGAAGCGCGGGCCGAGGAACCGGGCCGGGTCCTCCGCGATCACGGCGTCGAGCCTGCGCCCGGCGAGCGCGGGCGTCACATCGGTGACGACGGCCGGCCACCCGGGGTGCGCACCGAGCCACAGCTCCGCCTCCGGGCCGCCGGACGCCTGACGGCCGAGCAGCTCGGCGATCGCGGTGCGGGAGCCCCACGCGTAGTCCCTTGGGGTGTTGGTGATTCCGACGAACATCGGGGCCGTCTCCTCGGCTCGGGCGCGGGCGCGCGTGACGGGTCCGTTCTACCGTCTCCGGCCGGATGTCGCCCGGGCGTCGCGCCGGAGGAGGCCGCGTCCGCGTCGCGGATCGCCGTGACCGGTCGAGTCCCGTGCCGTCGGGCGCGCACAATGATCCGATGCACCGACGTCTCGCCGCCGCCGTCCTGAGCGTGGGGATGCTGGGGCTCGCCGGCTGCGCCGCCCCGACCGCTCCCGTCGCCTCCCCCACCGGGTCGCCCGCGCCGGTGCGGAGCGCGCCGGCCGCGGCGGCCCCGACCCCGGCGGTCGTCGGCGGGGTGCCGCGGTTCGAGCACGTCGTGATCGTGGTCGAGGAGAACCACGGGCGCGCGGCGGCCGAGCAGATGCAGTACCTCGGCGAGCTGCGCAGCACCGGACGCTCGTTCACCGATTCGCACGGCGTCACCCATCCCAGCCAGCCGAACTACCTCGCGCTCTGGTCCGGTTCGACGCACGGCGTCACCGACGACGCCTGCCCGCAGGACCTCGGCGCGACGCCGTCGCTCGGCAGCCAGCTGCTGGGCGCGGGCCACACCGTGGCCGGCTACTCGCAGGGGCTGCCGTCGGCCGGTTCGACCGCGTGCCGGGTCGGCGCGTACGCGCGCAAGCACAACCCGCTGGCCGACTTCAGCGCGACGGCCGGCGCGGACCACAACCTGCCGTTCTCCGCCTTCCCGACCGACTACAGCACCCTCCCGTCGGTGTCGCTGGTCGTGCCCGACCTGAACCACGACGCGCACGACGGCTCGCTGTCCGCCGCCGACTCGTGGCTGCGCTCGCATCTCGGCGGCTACGCCGCCTGGGCGCCCGCGCACGACTCGCTGCTCGTCGTCACCTTCGACGAGGACGAGCAGACGTCCGCGAACCACATCCTCACGGTCTTCTCGGGCGCGCACGTGCTGCCCGGCACCACCTCGGAGCGGATCGACCACCTGCGCGTGCTCTCGACCGTCGAGGCCGCGTTCGGCCTCCCGCCGCTCGCGGGTAGCGCCGCCCCGATCACCTGGGTCTGGCAGTATCGGGTCGCGCCCCCGCTCCGGCCCGGACGGGCGGGGATAACCACCGTGCGCCCCGCGCCGCTCGGTATGTTGGGTCCGTGCGGCGCGGGTGGTGGAAGGACGTCTACGCCTTCGTCG
>JBQCCU010000484.1:0-4260 GCA_051961935.1 Amnibacterium sp.
CCCGCGCTCCGCCGCCGCTGGTGGGCGTCGCGCGGCAACGGCGCCTGGGCGGCGGACCTGTCGGAGGAGGGCGCCGGCGCCCCCCAGCGGCTCGGCGTCTCGGGCGTGGCCGTCCTCGAGGACGCGCTGCTCAGCTACAACTCGCTGCAGGGCTGGGACGAGGCGGGACTCACCGGCGGCCTCCTCGCCCTCGCCCGCCGCTGCTGGCGCACCCGCGCGCTCGGGGACTTCTGGTCGTACGTGCTCGTCGCCGAGGGCCAGGTCGACATCGCGGGCGAACCGGACCTGAAGGTGTGGGACATGGCCGCGCTCGTGCCGATCGTCACCGAGGCGGGCGGCCGCTTCACGTCGCTCGACGGCCGGCCGGGTCCGTGGCACGGCACCGCGCTCGCCACGAACGGGCGGCTGCACGACGCGGCGCTCGAGCGGATCGGGCTCGCCACCTCACATCCTGGCGACCCCGCGCGTTGACCTGATGTGAGCGAGCACCGCACTGCAGGCGCCCGGCCCCCGTTCGAACGGGTCGTCGAGGAGCACGGCGCGCTCGTGTGGCGGGTCTGCCGCGGCCTGCTGGACCAGCACGACGCCGAGGACGCCTGGAGCGAGACCTTCCTCGCCGCCATGGGCGCCTGGTCCCGCTTCGACGGGAACGTCGCCGGCTGGCTCAGCACGATCGCCCACCGCAAGGCGATCGACGTGCTCCGCGCCCGCGGCCGCTCGCCCGTCCCCACCGACGAGGTGCCGGACCGCGCCTCCGCGATCGGCGTCCCGGACGGACGGGACCTCGACCTCTGGGCGGCGCTCGCCCTCCTGCCGCCGAAGCAGCGCAGCGCCGTCGTCTCCCACCACCTGGGCGGCCTGCCGTTCGCCGAGGTGGCCGCGCTCACCGACACGACCGAGACCGCGGCCCGCAAGGCCGCCTCCGACGGCGTGCAGCGGCTCCGCACGCTGCTCGCCGGGAAGGACCCCCGATGACCGAGCTCCTCGCCCCGCTCCCCGTCCCCGACACGGATCCGGCGCTGCTCGAGCGCCTGCACGCCCGGCTCGAGGACCGCGCGGTCGGCGCCGACGCCCCCGACGTGCACTACCGGCACGTCGACTCCCCGCTCGGGCCGCTGCTGGTCGCCGCCACCGAGCAGGGCGTCGCCCGCCTCGCCTTCGCGATCGAGGACGAGGCCGCCGTGCTCGACGGGCTCGCCGCGCGCGTCGGGCCGCGGGTGCTCCGCGCCCCGCGCCGCCTCGACGCCGCTGCGCGCTGGCTCGACGCGTACTTCACCGGCGCGCACGACCCCTACCCCGGCCCGCTCGACCTCCGCCTCGCCCGCGGGTTCCGGCTCGCGGTGCTCGAGCGGCTCCGCGCCGTGCCGTTCGGCGCGACCATCAGCTACGCGGCGCTCGCCGCCCGTGCCGACGCGCCGCGCGCCGTCCGCGCCGTCGGCACCGCCTGCGCCACCAACCCGGTCCCCCTCGTCGTCCCGTGCCACCGCGTCGTCCGTTCCGACGGCACGACCGGGGCCTACCGGGGCGGGGCCGAGGCGAAGGTGCGGCTGCTCGCCCTCGAGCGCGACGGCGTGCTGCCCGGGGCGACGCCCACCCAGGAGGGGTGAGGCAGGATCGGCGCGTGACCGCGTCCGAGACGACCGCCGTGGCGCGGGGACCGCGCCGGCGGTCGCTCGTGCGCCTCGTCACCGGGTTCGGTCCCGCGTTCGTCGCCGCGATCGCCTACGTCGATCCCGGCAACGTCGCCGCGAACATCAGCGCCGGCGCGACCGAGGGCTACGCGCTCGTCTGGGTGCTCGTCGCCGCGAACGCGATCGCCGCGCTCGTGCAGTACTGCTCCGCCCGGCTCGGTCTCGTGACCGGTTCGAGCCTGCCCGAGCTGCTCGGGCAGCGGATGTCGCGCCGCGGCCGGATCGCCTTCTGGCTGCAGGCGGAGGTCGTCGCCGCAGCGACGGACGTGGCGGAGGTGATCGGCGGCGCGCTCGCCCTGCGCCTGCTGCTCGGGCTCCCCCTCCTGCTCGGCGGGGGGGTGGTCGGTGCGATCTCGCTGGTCCTGCTCGCCGCGCAGCACCGCCGCGGTCAGCGGGTGTTCGAAGCCCTCGTGGTCGGGCTGCTGGCCGTGCTGACGATCGGGTTCGCCGCGGGCGTCTTCACCGGCTCGACCGACTGGGCCGGGGTGGCGGGCGGCCTCGTCCCGCGCCTGAAGGACGGCGGATCCGTGCTGCTCGCCGCCTCGATGCTCGGCGCGACCGTCATGCCGCACGCCATCTACCTGCACTCCTCGCTGACGCGGGACCGACACGGCACCCCGGACTCCCGCGTGCCGCACCTGCTCGGGGTGACGCGCTGGGACGTGATCGTGGCGCTCGCCCTCGCCGGCGCGGTGAACATCGCCCTCCTCGTCGTGGCGGCGGCGAACCTGCAGGGGCACCGGGTCGGGACGATCGAGGGCGCCCACGCAGCCATCACCGCGGCGCTCGGGCCGATGATCGGCGTGCTGTTCGCGGTCGGCCTGCTGGCCTCCGGCCTCGCGTCGAGCTCGGTGGGCGCCTACGCCGGCTCGGAGATCATGGGTGGACTGCTCCGGGTGCGGGTGCCGCTGCTGCTGCGCCGGCTGCTGACGCTCGTGCCGGCGCTCGTGCTGCTCGGTCTCGGCACACCGCCGACCGCGACGCTCGTGATCAGCCAGGTGGTGCTGAGCTTCGGCATCCCGTTCGCGGTGATCCCGCTGGTCCGTCTGAACGGGGACGCGGAGCTCATGGGGTCGTACGTGGCCGGCCGGGGCCTGCGGATCGCCGGCTGGGCCGCGGCCGCGCTCGTCGTCGCGCTGAACGTCGTGCTGCTGACCCTCACGGTGACGGGCGCGGCGTAGCGCGCATCCGTCCTCACAGTGCGACAGCGGTCCGCGGATGGTGGAGATGGGGGGAATCGAACCCCCGTCCACTGCTGGAGAACGACGTCTTCTCCGGGCGCAGCCTGTGCGTTTCGTTCTACTCGGCCCCGACCCTTGCCACAGGCAGGTTTCGGCCGACGGGCCCAGTCCCGGTGCAAGTCCCACGGCGCCCCGAGGCAGGACGTCCGCAGCAAGCCCCCTAGCTGACGCCGGATACCGGGGCGGAGGCGAACCCGGTCCGACGGCCTTATCTACTCTTGCTTACGCAGCGAGAGCGAAGGCGGTGCGAGTCTTACTGGCACCTATTGTTCGCATGCATCGTTGACGAGATGAGCATGCATCCTCGGCCCGCTTTCCGCCGTTGAACAGGCAATGTCGAAACCGATCATCCCCATGCGGTACGCGGAGCCGCTGTCGCACTGTGGAGTTGGAGGCGCCTCACCGTGGGTGAGGCTCCGACAGTCTAGAACCGCGACGGCTCCTCGGCCATTCCCGGTTCCAGATCGAGCCGGTAGTAGGTGCTGTGCGGGTCCTCGCGGTAGCCGCCGAACGGCGGGCAGCCCTGGAAGCCGTACCGCTCGTAGAGCCGGCGGGCGGCCGTGAAGTACGGCTCGGTGCCGGTCTCGAGCAGCACCTGCGCGTAGCCGCGACGGCGGGCCTCCTCCACGATCGCGTCGAGCAGGACGCGCGCGATCCCTCGACCGCGGGCGCTGAGCGCGGTCCGCATCGACTTCAGCTCGCCGGCGTCCTCCCCGAGCGGCGCGAGCGCCGCGCAGCCGATGGGCAGGCCGCGCTCCCGCACGGTCCAGAAGGCGATGCCCTCCTTCGCGAGCGCGGCGGGCGACAGCGCGTGCACGCTCTCCGGCGGGGAGGTGCGACGCATCTCGGCGAGATGCTCGGCGAGGAATGCGATGACGTCGGGATCCATCGGATCATCGCGGACGGCGAGAACGGTCACCCGTCGACGGTATCGGGCCGGCCCGGGAAAACCCGCATCCCGAGGTATCGCGTCTACTCGCCGAGGTGCCGGCGGCTCGACATCGCCCGCTCGGCCTCGCGGCGGTCCTGCCGCTCACGCAGCGCATGCCGCTTGTCGTACTCGCGCTTGCCCTTGGCGAGCGCGAGCTCCACCTTGGCCTTGCCGTCGCTGAAGTAGAGCGACAGCGGCACGAGCGTGTAGCCGCCCTCCTTCACCCGGCTGCCGAGCTTCAGGATCTGCTGCTTGTGCAGCAGCAGCTTCCGCGTGCGGCGCGGCGGGTGGTTGGTCCAGGTGCCCTGGTTGTACTCGGGGATGTGCACGGCGTCGAGCCACGCCTCGCCGCCGTCGACGAAACCGTAGCCGTCGACCAGCGACGCACGGCCCAGCC
>JBQCCU010000485.1:0-2448 GCA_051961935.1 Amnibacterium sp.
CGAGGCGGCGCCCGAAGCGGCCCGCGCCAGGTCGAACAGGTGGGCGCGTTCGGCGTCGTCCATCCGCAGCGCGGCGGCCAGGGCGTCGAGCACCGATTCCGAGGCGCCGGCGAGCTCGCCGCGCTCCAGCCGTCCGTAGTACTCGACGCTGACGCCGGCGAGCATCGCGACCTCGGTGCGGCGGAGCCCGGGCACGCGGCGCACCCCGCCGCTCCGCAGCCCGACGTCGGACGGGCGGAGGCGGGCACGGCGCGAGGTCAGGAACTCGCTGATCTCCTTCGCCGTGTCCATGGCCTCGACGCTACGACCGCGGGACGACGACAGCCATGCCCTCGCAGTGCATCCCTCGGGAGGGCCTGACGCCACCGCGGCGGACGATCACTCCGACGGGGTCGCTCGGCGACCTGCGGGCGCTCGCCGACCGGGCGGCCGCGCGGCTCCGGTGAGCCTGCGTCGCCGCGTCTGCGCCCGGTGCGGACCGACTTCCTCGCTCTCCGGTGTGCGGAGGAAGCAGGCGGCGACGACGGCGACCAGCGAGATGATCCCGCCCGCGAGGAACGCCGCCTGCACGCCCGCGGCGGTGGCCTCGACCGCGCCGGCGCCCGCGGCGAGCGCCGATTCGGCCCTGGTGGCGAGCAGGGTCACGAACAGCGCGGTGCCCGCCCCGGCCATGACCTGCTGCACGGTGTTCGAGGTCGCGCTGCCGTGCGAGTAGAGCTCGGGTCGGAGCGAGGCGAGCGACACCGTCGACAAGGGCGTGAACGTCAGGGTCAGGCCGATGCTGAGCAGCGTGTGCAGCGCCAGCACCGCGAGAAGCGGCGTGCCCCGATGCAGCACCAGCGCCATGCCCCACAGCGCGGCGCTGACGAGGACCGATCCGACGACGACCAGCGCCACCGGCCCGGCACGGTCGTAGATGCGCCCCGCGATGGGCGAGAGCAGGCCCATCACCGCGCCGCCGGGGAGGAGCAGCAGGCCGGTCGTCAGGGTGTCGATCCCGAGGACCGACTGCAGGTAGATCGGCAGGATGACGAGGGTGCCGAAGAAGCCGATGTTCGCGAGGCTCATCAGCCCGACGGAGAGGGAGAAGTTCCGCGACCGGAACACCCGGAGGTCGAGCAGGGGTGCCGCGACCCGGATGAGGCGGAGCTGACGGAGCACGAACAGTCCGAGCATCAGGGCGCCGACCACGGCGGGGACGAGCGGGACGACCGGCTGCGGGGCGCCCGACGCCTCCTCGCCCACCTCGGAGAGGGAGTAGAGGAGACCGCCGAACGCGAGCGCGGACAGGACCACCGAGAGCACGTCGATGGGGAGCCGCCTCGGCTCTGTGACGTTCCTCAGCTTCAGCGCCCCGAGGATCAGCGCCGCCACGGCGATCGGCAGCACCACGAGGAACATGAACCGCCAGCTGAGCGCGTCGAGGATGATCCCCGAGATGGTCGGGCCGACCGCCGGCGCGACCGAGATCACGATCGAGATCCGCCCCATCGTGCGGCCCCGAGCACCGGGCGGCACGAGCCGCATCGCGGTGGTCATCAGCAGCGGCACCATGATCGCGGTGCCGAAGCCCTGCGCGACGCGGGCGGCCATGAGCACGGGGAAGCCGGGGGCCACGGCCGCCGCGAGGGTGCCGACGCTGAACACGCCCATCGCGAGCACGAACACCTGGCGGGTGTGCAGCCGTTGCAGGAGGAACCCGGTGACGGGGATGACGACCCCCATCGTCAGCAGGAACCCGGTGGTCAGCCACTGCGCTGTGGCGGCCGTGATGTCGAGCTGGACGATGAGGGTCGGCAGGGCGACGCCCATGATCGTCTCGTTGAGGAACACCACGAACGTCGAGACGATGAGGACGCCGAGCACCGTGCCGCTCCCCGCCGCGGTCGGCGGCGCGGCGCCGGCGCCCACGGTGGAGGCGGCGCCGCGCGAGCGGGACGGATCGGCTGGCATGGGCAGGGTCCTGTGGGGTGAGTCGGATGCCGCCCGGCTCGCGGCTCGATGCGCGGCCGGGACGGTGCTGAGGGCGCTCGGCCCGGCTCGCCGCGGGCGGGGCCGGGGCAAGGTGCCCGCCCCCGCGCCCCCCCCCCCCCCCCCCCCAGATGACCGCCCCCACCCCCCACGAGCCCCCGGGGGGGGCGGCGACCCTGTGCCTGACGACCGCCGAGCGGGCGCTCGGCTCGCTCGAGCGGATCGCGCACGTCGTGAAGGTCACCGGCTACGTGGCCGCGACCCCCGACTTCGTCGATCACGCCGCGGTCATCGACGCCGCGTCCCGCGTGTTCACGGATGCGCTGGGCGCCGCGGGCGAGCACGCCAGAGCCGCGATCGGCGTCGCCTCGCTCCCCCGGGGCTCCTCGGTGGAGGTGGAGGCGATCTTCGCGCTGGCGTGAGGCCGGCGCACACACCTCGCGAAGCGCTCGGCTCGGCTCCCGCGGGCCGAGCCGA
>JBQCCU010000486.1:0-2223 GCA_051961935.1 Amnibacterium sp.
CGGAATCGGCGTCGTCGCGCTCGTCCTGGCCGCCCGGGCCCTCGAGCGCCGCGACCCGCACGACGACCGGCCGAGCGTGCTCGGCGGCTGACCGGCTCAGTCCGGGTCGCCCGGGTCCAGGGGCGCGTGGTGGTCGAGCCCCTCCTCGCCGCGCTTCCAGTAGCAGTGGAGCGACAGGTTCTCCTTCGGGAGGCCCGCGTCGTGCTTGAGCCACCGCCGCACGGGGATCAGGGCCCTCGCCTCGCCGGCCGCCCAGACGAAGGTGTCGGTGGTGACGTCCTGGCTGCGGACGACCTCGAGCAGGTCGTACTCGGCGGTGGGCGCGAGCTGCGGGGTCGCGGCCATCGTCTCGGCCTCGTCGAGGTAGTCGAGGAGCCGTGGGTCGTCCCCGAACAGCACCGCGTGCACCGGGGTGACGCCCGCGAGCGCCCGGATCCACCGGCGCAGGGCCGGCATGCCGGACGGGTCCGCGATGAGGATCGCGTTGCCGAAGCCCGACGGGGCGAGGCGGGAGCCGCGCGGGCCCGCGACGTCGAGCTCGTCGCCTCGGCCGGCACGCGAGGCCCAGGCGGTCGCGGGGCCGGCGTCGCCGTTCACGACGACGTCGATGTCGAGCTCCGGCCCGGAGGAGGCGCCGATCGGCCGGTACTCGGCGGGCGTGTAGTCGCGGCCCACGAATCCGTCCGGTCCCGGGAAGAACGCCTTCACGTGGTCCTCGGGCCCGAGGCTCGCGAAGCCCTCCAGGTCACCGCCGAACGTGAACCGGACGAGGGAGTCGGTGAGGCCCGTGCGCTCGAGCACCCGGAGGTGACGGCGCCTCGCGCCCTCGTGGCGGATGGCGTCGCGGAGCCGGGCGGTGCCGGAGAGGGGGAACGTGCTCACCGGCCCATTCTGACCGAGGGGCCCGCCCGGCCGCCCGCGCGGGGCCTCCCCACGACCGAACCGGGCGGGATCCGACGATCCCGGCGTGAAAAGACGCCCGGATAGTCGGGAGTCGCCCGGACTCCGGCGAGCGGCCGAGTGGTGACGGAATCCCGGGCGACCGCAGCGCGTTGCCCGGAGCATGGCTCCGCTCTCGCTCTCCGTGCTCGACCTCGTCCCGGTTCGGAAGGGCCAGCGCTCCGCGGATGCGGTCGCCGCGACGATCGCGCTCGCCGCCGCCGCGGACCGGCTCGGTTTCACCCGCTACTGGGTGGCGGAGCACCACAACATGCCGTCGGTCGCCTCGACGAACCCGCCCGTGCTCCTCGCGCTGCTCGCAGGGCGGACCGACCGCATCCGCATCGGCTCCGGCGGTGTGATGCTCCCGAACCACGCGCCCTTCGTCATCGCCGAGCAGTTCGCGATGCTCGAGGCCGCGGCGCCGGGCCGGATCGACCTCGGCATCGGCCGCGCACCGGGCAGCGACCCCGTGATCTCCGCGCTGCTGCGCTCCACCGGGCACACGAGCGACGTCGACGCGTTCCCGAACCACGTGCAGGACATCGAGGCGCTGCTCGGCGAGGAGGGCGCCGGGCTCCGGCTCGCCACGGGGGAGCAGTACGTCGTCCGGGCCACGCCCGCCGCGGCCGGCCGGCCGGACGTGTGGCTGCTCGGCTCAAGCGACTACTCCGCGGAGCTCGCCGCGCGCCTCGGCCTGCCCTACGTCTTCGCGCACCACTTCTCCGGCGACGGCACCGCCCGCGCCCTCGACCTCTACCGGTCGGCGTTCCAGCCGAGCGAGCTGCTCGACGCGCCCCGCACCTTCCTCACCGCGAACGTCGTCGCGGCCGACACCGCGGAGGAGGCCGAGCGGCTCGCCCTGCCGCAGCTGCAGCACATGGCTCGGCTCCGCACCGGCACGCCGCTGACCGCGCTCGACACCGTCGAGGACGCCCTCGAGGCCCAGCTCACCGAGCCGCAGCAGGACCTCGTCGCCTCCATGCGCTCGCGCTGGTTCATCGGCGAGGCCGGCGACGTCGCGGAACGGCTCGCCGCCTTCGCCCTGCGTTTTGTGGTGTAGTTGTTCATGGTCTGCCCGGGCGCCGGCGCCCACCGCGACGAGCCGGTCGACCGCGTCGCCGGGCGGGAGCGTACCCTCGAGCTGCTCGCCGCCCGGCTCCCGCAGGGGGCACCGGCCGCCGCCTGACCCGCCCGGGAGCAGTTCAGCAGGACGATCTCGCTTCGGCAGGAAGAGAACCGCTTTATCGTACTGCTGGGGCCACGCCGGCCTGGGCCCCCCGC
>JBQCCU010000487.1:0-2266 GCA_051961935.1 Amnibacterium sp.
GAGGCGGACGTTCGCCGGGTCGTGGTGCTGCCCGTCGTCGTTGAACTCGAGGTGGGCGCGGGGATCCGCGAGGGCGACGGCGGCGAGCCCGGGAGCGCGGCCGATGATCGGCGGCATCCCGTTGATAGTGTGCGTGACCATCCGGGCGCCCCAGTCGAGCGCGGCGACCGCCGTGGCGGCGTCGCACGCGCTGTGCCCGATCGCGACGGTCACCCCTGCGTCGACGAACCGGCGGATCAGCGCCTCCGCGCCGGGCAGCTCCGGCGCGACGGTGACGAGGCGGATCGTGCCGCGGCCCGCCTCGAGCAGCCGGTCGGCCTCGTCGAGATCCGGCGCCCGGAGCAGCGCGGGGTTGTGCGCGCCGCGGCGCTCGACCGACAGGAAGGGGCCCTCCAGGTGGAGGCCGGCGAACGTGCCGTCGTCGACCAGCTCGGCGAGCAGCGCGGCCTGCCGCACCATCGCGGGCAGCGGCGCCGTGGCGATCGAGGCCACGAGCGACGTGCTGCCGCTGCGGTGGTGGAACGCGGCGGCGATGCGCGCCTCATCGAGGGAGGCGGACGAGAAGTCGTGCCCGAGCGCGCCGTGGAGGTGCCCGTCGACGAACCCCGGCACGAGGACGCCCTCGACGTGCTCGCCGCCGCTGCGCTCGCCGTGTCCCGCGGCGCTGACGGTGTCACCGGTGACCTCGATCCAGGCCGGGGCCCAGTCCACCGCGGCCGTGACGAGCCGGTCGGTCGTGAGAAGCCGCGTCGCACTCATAGGGCGACAGTAGCGACCGGTGCAGGGCGCCCACGGGGAGCCGCCGATAGCGTTCCGTGCATGAGCGCAGCGCTGCGCGTGGAGACGCGTCGATACCGGGTGGCGGACCTCGGCGGCGAGAGCCCGCTGCCGATGGTGGACGTCCCGAGGGAGGCGCCGGTCCGCTTCGACCCGTCGGTCCCCGACGCGATCGTGGAGCGGGCCGCCTCGGGTGCCCCGCGCTGCCTGCATCCGTACCGCTCGCAGGTCGGCTACACGCGCGTGCGCCGGGAACGGGAGACCCGCGTGGTCGTGCTCGAGAACGAGCACCTCACGGCCGTGTTCCTCCCCGAGCTCGGCGGCCGGCTGTGGGAGCTCGTCGACCGGGGCACCGGCGCCTCCCTCGTCCACACCCCGCCGGCGATCCAGTTCGCGAACCTCGCCCTGCGGAACGCCTGGTTCGCGGGCGGGATCGAGTTCAACATCGGGACCAGGGGCCACTCGCCGAGCACCTGCGCGCCGCTGCACACGGCCGTGGTGCCGGGGCCGGACGGCACCGAGGTGCTGCGGATGTGGGAGCTCGAGCGGGTGCGGGGCGTCGTGTTCACCATCGACGCGTGGCTGCCACCCGGCTCGCCCTCGCTGTTCGTGCGGGTGGTGATCCGCAACCCGGGGGCCGCCGTGCCGATGTACTGGTGGACGAACGCCTCGGTCGCGGAGGACCCGTCCGTCCGGGTGCTCGCGCCCGCGACCTCCGCGTTCCGCACCGACTACGAGGGCGGGGTGCCGCGGGTCGACCCCCGCGACGACGGCGGCGTCGACTGCACCTGGCCGGTGCGGAGTCCCTCCGCGCGGGACTTCTTCTTCGACGTGCCCCCGGGCCGGCGCCCGTGGGTCGCCGCGGTCGGTGGGGACGGCGGGGGCCTCACCATGCTGTCCACGGCGGCGCTGCCGGGTCGCAAGCTCTTCACCTGGGGGAGCGGGCCCGGCGGTCGCCGGTGGCAGCGGTGGCTGAACCCGGAGGGCGACGCGTCGTACTTCGAGATCCAGTCGGGGCTCGCCCCCACCCAGTTCGAGCACGTGCCGCTGGGTGCCGGGGCGGAGGTGTCCTGGACCGAGTCCTACTCGTCGGCCGGCATGGACTCGGCCGTCGCGCACGGCGGCGACTGGGAGGCGGCGGTCCGCCACGGCGAGGAGCGGCTCGCGACGCGGTTCGCGGCGCTCGACGCGGCGGACACCGCCCTCGGGCGGCTGCGGGATCGGGCGCCCGGCCCCGCGATCGTCGCCGGGAGCGGCTGGGGCGCGCTCGAACACCGGCGCCGGGCGGCCGCGGGCGAGCCGGGGGCGGACGACCCCGGCGCGCCCTTCGACCCGGCCGCGCTCGGGGACGACCAGCGGCCCTGGCTGGCGCTGCTCGACAGCGGCCGCTTCCCCGGTGCGGACTCCTTCGTCGCCGGCCCCGGCTGGGCCGCGCTCCTCGAGGCGGCGGGCGGGACGCCGGAGGCGCACCTCCACCTCGGCACGATCG
>JBQCCU010000488.1:0-6949 GCA_051961935.1 Amnibacterium sp.
TCCTGGCCGCGCACGACGGCACCGGCGCCGACCGCGCGCTGCTTCGTCGCGGATGCGACGCCGGCCGCGCTCGTCACGGCGCGCCCCGCCGCACGATGCGCACAGCTGCTGGAGGCGGGCATCGCCGCGGCGCCGCCCGACGGCGGGGGCGACGTGCTCGTCGGTTCGCCCGATCAGTGGCAGGCCCAGTGGGCCCGGTTCGGCCGGCTCGCCGCGGACGGGCTCGTGCTCGTCGACGGGGTGCCGGCCGGTGCGCTGCGGTCGCTCACCGGCACGGCGCTCGTCGTGCCGCCGGTGGGCGGGCCGGACGACGTGCTCGCGATCCGGGCCGGCGAGGCGCCGGCCCGGATGCGGCTGCCTAGGCGCCCCGCGTGACCTCGGTCAGTGCCTCGCGGAGCACCGAGACCGCGTCGTGCAGCTGCTCGTCCGTGATGGCGATGCTCGGCAGGAAGCGGATCACGTTGCCGTAGGTGCCGGCGGTGAGCAGGAGCACGCCGTGCTGGCCGGCGTAGGCGGAGATCGCCTGCACCGCGGCGGCGTTCGGCGTCTTCGTGGTGGTCGCCGTGCCGGGCGCGACGAGCTCGATCGCGAGCATCGCGCCCTTGCCGCGCACGTCGCCGATGATGTCGAACTCGGCCTGCAGCTCCTCGAGGGCCGGGCGCAGCGTGCGCTCGACGCGTGCCGCCTCGCCGAGCAGGTTCTCGGCGTCGATCTGCTCGATCACGGCGACGGCCGCCGCGGCCGCGACCGGGTTGCCGCCGAACGTGCCGCCGAGGCCGCCCGGGTGGGAGGCGTCCATGATCTCGGCGCGTCCCGTCACGCCCGCGAGCGGCAGGCCGCCCGCGATGCCCTTCGCGAAGAAGACGAGGTCGGGCACGAACCCGAAGTGCTCGCTCGCGAACCACTTGCCGGTGCGCGCCATGCCGCTCTGGATCTCGTCCGCCGCGATGACGACGTCGTGCTCGTTCGCCCACTGCTGCAGCGCAGGCAGGTAGCCCTCGGCCGGCGTCTGGAAGCCGCCCTCGCCCTGGATCGGCTCGACGACGAGGATCGCGAGGTCCTCGACCCCGATGTGCTTCTCGATGTACGCGATGGTGCGCGCGGCCGCCTCGGCGCCCGACAGCCCGTCGCGGTAGGGGTAGGAGGACGGCACGTGGTACACGTCGCCGGCGAAGGGGCCGAAGCCGGAGCCGTACGGCATCGCCTTGAAGTTCATCGCCATCGTGAGGTTCGTGCGCCCGTGGTACGCGTGCTCCAGCACGGCCACGGCGCGGCGGCGGGTGTGCTTCCGCGCGATCTTCACGCCGTTCTCGACGGCCTCCGCGCCGGAGTTCACGAGCACGGTCTTCTTCGGGAAGTCGCCGGGGGTGCGCTCGGCGACGAGCTCCGCCACCCGCACGTACGACTCGTACGGGGTGATGGTGAACAGGGTGTGCAGGAAGTCGCCCAGCTGCGCCCGCGCCGCCTCGACGACGGCGTCGTTCGTGTGGCCGATCGTCGTGACGCCGATGCCGGCGCCGAGGTCGAGGAAGCGGTTGCCGTCGACGTCCTCGACGACGGCGCCGTGCGCTCGCCGGATGTAGACGGGGAGCATGGAGTTCACGCCGACGGGCACGGCCTTGAGGCGGCGCTCGTGGAGCGCCTGCGACTTCGGTCCCGGGATCGCGGTGACGATCCGGCGGCCCGTCAGCTCGTCGTCGGGGGTGGAGGTGTCGGGGACGAGCGTGTCGGTCATGCCTCGATTCTAGGAACCGCGGGACGCCATGGATTCGCGAAGAAGCGGCGTCCCCGCGACCGGCGGCGCACGATCCGTGCCGCAGGATGGTCCGATGCCGTCCTCGACCTCCCTCCCGCTGCGCCGCCTCGTCCCCGCCGCCACGGCCGCCGTGCTCGCCGTGCTGCTCGCCGGCTGCAGCGGTGCGCCGTCCGGCGGCTCCACCGCGTCCTCGAGCGGCCGCGCCGCGAAGGCCGCCGCGTCGAGCCCGGCCGCCTCGCCCGCCGCGTCCGCCGTCCCCTGCGCGACCGCGGGCAGCGCCTCCGCCGCCGTGAAGGTGACGGGCAAGGCGGGCGCCGCGCCGAGCGTCGCCTTCCCGCATCCGACCTCGGCGTCCGCGACCGAGCGCCGGGTGGTGACGCCGGGCTCCGGCGGCACCGTGCAGTCGGGCGCCTCCGTGAAGATCGCCTACCAGCTGTACGAGGGGGCGACGGGCAAGCTGCTCGACACGAGCGGCTACAGCGCCGCGAAGAAGCCGGTGATCCTCACCGCCGACACGAGCCAGTACCTGCCTGGACTCGTGCAGGCGATCGTCTGCGGCAAGGTCGGAGAGCGCTTCGCCGCCGTGATCCCGCCGGCGCAGGCGTTCGGCTCGAGCGGTAACTCGTCGCTCGGCGTCGGGGCGAACCACTCCCTCGTGCTCGTCGGCGACATCCTGTCGCTCACGCCGACGAAGGCGACCGGCGCGCTGCGGCAGCTCCCGGCCGGCTTCCCCACCGTGACGCTCGCCTCGAACGGGCAGCCGACGGTGACCGTGCCGAAGGCCACCGCCCCGACGACCCTGAAGATCGCCGACCGGGAGGTCGGCACCGGCGACACCGTGAAGAGCGGCGACACCGTGACGGTGCAGTACCAGGGCGTGCTCTGGCGCGACGGCACCGTCTTCGACCAGTCGTGGGGCAAGTCCGGCCCGACCAGCTTCGCCACCACGGCGGTCGTGAAGGGCTTCGGGAAGGCGCTCGTCGGCCAGAAGGTCGGCTCGCAGGTCGTCGCGATCGTGCCGCCCGCGGAGGGCTACGGCAAGGCCGGCACCGCCAACGGGCAGATCACCGGCACCGACACGCTCGTGTTCGTGATCGACATCCTCGCCACGACCCACGCCTGAGCGAGGAGCGCCACAGCAGGACGAGATCGCTCCGGCAGGACGAAGCAGCCGATCTCGTCCTGCTGAAGTGAAACGGTCCTGCTGACGTGCTCTCCGCGCTCCCGATCAGGCGGCCGCGGCGGGGCGACGCATGCGGCGCTCCCGCGCGTCGTCGGGGGAGGGGCCGACGTCGCTGAAGCCGCAGCGCTCGTACAGCCGGATGGCGGGGGCGTTCGCCGTCCGGACGGACAGCAGCACGTCGCGGTCCCCGGCGAAGCCGACGACCGCCGCGACCGCCGCCTCCCCGACGCCCCGGCCCCGCGCGCCCGGCGCGACCCAGAGCGAGACGAGCTCGACGGCGTCCTGCTGCGGGAACGCGCCGACCATGCCCGCCGCCGCCCCGTCGACGTCGAGCAGGGCGCTGAAGGGGGAGTCCGCGAGCCGCTGCCGCCACCGCTCCTCGCGGTCGTGCGGCCCGCTCCACTGCGCCAGGGTCGACCCGAACGCGTCCGGGTCCGTGGCGAGGGCGGCGAGCCGCAGCTCCCGCCATGCCCGCCAGTCGTCCTCGCCCACCTGCCGCACCGCGATCATCCGCCCATCCTGGCGCGACCGTAGGCTCGGCCCATGCCGCACGGATACGAGGTGACCGTCGAGTGGACGGGCGACAGGGGCGCCGGCACCACCGGCTACCGCGGCTACGACCGCACGAACGTGGTGCGCGCCTCCGGCAAGCCGGACCTGCCCGGCAGCGCCGACCGGCACTTCTTCGGCGAGGCCGACCGCTGGAATCCGGAGGAGCTCGTGATCGCCGCGCTCAGCCAGTGCCACATGCTGTCGTACCTCCACGTCGCCGTGCGGAACGGCGTCGTCGTCACCGGCTACACCGACACGGCCACCGGCAGCCTCGAGGTGGACGCGGACGGCGGCGGCCGCCTCACCGGGGTGGACCTGCACCCGGTCGTGGTCCTCGCCGACGAGTCCCAGCGCGCCCTCGCGGACTCCCTGCACGCGGAGGCCCACCGGCTCTGCTTCATCGCGAACTCGGTCCGCTTCCCGGTCCGGCACCACCCGGTCGTCCGGGAGCGCGCCGCGTTAGCGCGCGCCGCCGCGTCCTCGTCCTCGGTTCGACCGGCTCGATCGGCACGCAGACCCTCGACGTGATCGCCGCGAACCCCGACCGCTTCGAGGTCGTCGGTCTCACCGCCGGGAGCGACGCCGCGGCGCTCGCGGCGCAGGCGGACCGGTTCGGCGTCGCCGCGACCGCGCTCGGGGCCGACGCCGCCGAGGCGCTGGTGCACGACGTGGCCGCCGACGTCGTGGTGAACGGCATCACGGGTGCGGCCGGCCTCGGCCCGACCCTCGCGGCGCTCCAGGTGGGCGCGACGCTCGCGCTCGCGAACAAGGAGTCCCTGATCATCGGCGGCCCGCTCGTGAAGGGCGCCGCCCGGCCGGGGCAGATCGTGCCCGTCGACAGCGAGCACTCCGCGATCGCGCAGTGCCTCGCCTCCGGCACGCACGACGAGATCCGCCGCCTGATCCTCACCGCCTCCGGGGGGCCCTTCCGCGGGATGCCCGCCGAGCGCCTCGCCGACGTCACACCCGAGCAGGCGCTGCGCCATCCGACGTGGGACATGGGCCTCATGGTCACGACCAACAGCGCCACGCTCGTGAACAAGGGGCTCGAGGTGATCGAGGCCCACCTGCTCTTCGACGTGCCCCTCGACCGGATCGACGTGGTCGTGCATCCGCAGTCGATCGTGCACTCGATGGTCGAGTTCGTGGACGGCGCCACCATCGCCCAGGCCTCGCCGCCCGACATGCGCCTGCCCATCTCCCTCGGCCTCGACTGGCCGCACCGCGTCCCCGGCGTCGGCGCGCCCCTCGACCTCACGCGCGCGCAGGAGTGGACCTTCGAGCCGCTCGACGAGGCCGCGTTCCCCGCGGTGCGCATCGCGAAGCAGGTGGCGGTCGCGGGCGGCACCGCGCCGGCGGTGTTCAACGCCGCGAACGAGCAGGCGGTGCTCGCGTTCCACGCCGGGCGGATCCGGTTCCCCGACATCCTGGGCACGGTCCGCGCGGTGCTCGACGCGGTGCCCGTGCGGACCGGCGACCTCGATCGCGCGGCGGTGCTCGACGCCGACCGGGCGGGACGCAGCGAGGCCGACCGCATCCTCTCCAGGAACTCGTAGCCGCCGGCGAGGCCGCCTGCGCGGCGGGAACCGCTGCCGCACGTACCCTGTCGGCGTGACCGTGCTGCTCTACGTGCTGGGCGTCGTGGGGATCGCCCTCGGCGTCGCGCTGTCCATCGGGCTGCACGAGCTCGGCCACCTCGTGCCGGCGAAGGCGTTCGGGGTCCGCGTCACCCAGTACATGATCGGCTTCGGCCGCACCATCCTCTCGAGGCGGAGGGGCGAGACGGAGTACGGGCTGAAGCTCGTCCCGCTCGGCGGCTACATCTCGATGGTGGGGATGTTCCCGCCGGCGAAGGAGGGCGGCCGCGGGCGCACCGCGTCCACCGGCTTCTTCAACACCCTCGTGCAGGACGCCCGGGACTCGAGCCGGGAGCAGATCCAGCCCGGGGAGGAGCACCGGGCGTTCTACCGCCTCGCCGTGTGGAAGCGGATCGTCATCATGCTCGGCGGTCCGGTCATGAACCTCGTGCTCGGCGTCCTCTTCACCGGCATCGTGCTCGTCGGCTTCGGCGTCTACCAGCCCACGACGACGGTCGCCGCGATCTCGCAGTGCATCGTGCCCGCCACCCAGAGCACCTCGGTGTGCCGGCCCTCCGACCAGGCGGCGCCCGCGGCGGACTCCGGGCTGAAGCCGGGGGACCGGATCGTCGCGATCGACGGCCGGGTGGTGCAGGCCTGGACGGACGTCACCGACGTCATCCGCCGCTCGGCCGGCACGCCCATCACGCTCACGGTGACCGGCCCGGCCGGCCGGCGCGACATCACGGTCACCCCCGCGCGCAACACCGTCCCGGTGACCGACGCGAACGGCATGGTCGTGAAGGACGCCTCCGGCGCCACCGAGACGCAGACGGTGGGCTTCATCGGCATCAGCCCGACGGAGCGGCTGACGCGCCAGCCGGTCACGGCGGTGCTGCCCGCGGTCTGGAACAACACCGTCGCCGTCGGCAAGGTGATCGTCAACCTGCCGCAGCGCCTCGTCGGCGTCGCGCAGGCGGCGTTCGGCAACGGGCAGCGCGACCCGAACGGGCCGATCGGCGTCGTCGGGGTGGGCCGGATCGCCGGCGAGATCGCCTCATCGCCCGAGGTGCCGCTCGTCTCGAAGATCGCGAGCCTCGTCGGGATCCTCGGCAGCCTCAACATCGCGCTGTTCGTGTTCAACCTGATCCCGCTGCTGCCGCTCGACGGCGGCCACGTGATCGGCGCGATCTGGGAGGGGCTGCGGCGCAGCATCGCGCGGCTGCTCCACCGGCGCGACCCCGGGCCCGTCGACACGGCGAAGCTGATGCCACTGACGTTCGCCGTCGCGATCCTGCTCGGCGGGATGAGCCTGCTGCTCGTCTACGCGGACATCGTCCGGCCCATCACCCTCTTCTAGCCCCCGTGACTTGCCACTTCTCGCCCCGTGAGCGGGGCTTGGAGGGCGGATAGTGGCACGTCACGGGGGTCCACGGGGACGCGGTGCGGTGCGGGCACGGACACCACGAGCACCACGCCGGCGAGCAGCACCAGGCCGCCGACGGCCTGGAGCGGCCCCGGGATCTGGCCGAGCACGAGCGCGGCGGCGAGCGTCGCGAAGAGCACCTCGGTGAGCGCCAGGAACGAGGCGGGCCGCGGACCGATCCGCGCGGCCGCCGAGACCTCGATCGAGTAGGCCAGCGCCGTCGCGATCAGCACGACGACCGCGAGCGGCACGAGCGCGGAGACGCGCGCGCCGAACAGGTCGACGGTCCAGGCGCCGACCCGGACCGGCACGAGGCCGACCGCGCCGAGCACCCCGGAGACGACGGTCGCGACCGCGAACCCGAGACCGGTGAGCGCCAGCGGCGGCAGCGGCAGGGTCGCGGAGAGCTGGAAGTAGACCGCGCAGACCACCGCCGCGACGAAGGCGGCGCCCAC
>JBQCCU010000489.1:0-2405 GCA_051961935.1 Amnibacterium sp.
TACGTATAATTTTTAAACGACTAATATAACTACGGATTATACTCTGTAAACTGCATTATCCTGCACGCCCCGTACGCCTGTGCTAGCGTGCGCGAGAAGCCGCTCTGGTCGAGCGACATCCACTTCATCCGCTTCGCCGTCAAGTAGCGGTCGCGGCGCCGGGCCTCCTCGCCTCCGGGGGGACGACGGCGCCGATGAGGTGCTTCCATATGCGCGCATCCGGCGGTGTGATGCGCGAATTCGGAAGCACCTGCTGAAGGCTGCCCCCGTCGGGTGTCGCCATATGCGCGCATCCGGCGGCGTGATGCGCGAATTCGGAAGCATCCGATGGGGCGGCCCGTCGGGTGTCGCCATATGTGCGCATCGGACGGTGGGATGCGCGAATACGGAAGCACCTGCTGAGCGCGTCGCCGTCGGGTGTCGTCATATGGGCGCATCCGGCGGTGCGATGCGCGAATACGGGAGCACCCGCCGAGCCCGTGGTCCGCGCCGAAGCGTCCGCGGCGTGAACGGCCGGTCACGGTCCCGTTCCGTCCGGGGCGAGCGCGCCACGGCGTCGGCGTGAGCGGTTAGCCTGATCCCGATCCGGCGGAAGGGCATCGGGATGAGTGCACGCAGGTGGGAGCGGTCCACGCTCACCGGCCTGCGGAGCGCCTGTTCCGAGGTGTGGTCCATAGCGCCGTCGCGCAGAGCCAGGGTGTCGTCCGTCGGACGGCGCCCTTCTTCGGTCCCGGGGCGGATCCGTCCTGGTCGTGCCGGTGGTGCTCCTCGCGCCGCCCGCCGGGTCGTCGTCGGTTCGAACCCCTGCAAGCCGTGCAGGCCGCTTCGAGAGGAACGCCCATGCGCACCCTGGTCCTGAACGCCGGATACGAACCGCTCGCGGTGGTCTCCTTCAAACGGGCGCTCGTGCTCGTGCTGAACGGCAAGGCCACGGTCGTCGCGGCGGACGAGGCGCATCCGGTCTTCGGGTCGTCCGGCTCGTGGGACCGGCCGAGCGTGATCCTGCTGACCCGCTACGTGCGGATGCCCGGCGCGCGGCGGGTGCCCGTCACCCGCCGGGGCGTGCTGCGCCGCGACGAGTTCCGCTGCTGCTACTGCGGCAAGGGCGCGACGACGATCGACCACGTCCTGCCGAGGTCCCGCGGCGGGGCCGACTCGTGGGAGAACCTGGTCGCCTGCTGCCTCGCCTGCAACAACACGAAGGGCGACCGCACGCCCGCGGAGATGGGGTGGACGATGCGGGTGACGCCGAAGGTGCCGCACGGCACGACCTGGCTCGTCCGCGGGGTGGAGCGGCCGCAGCCCGACTGGCGGGAGTACCTTGCCCCCGCGGCGTGAGACGGCCCCGCTCTACCTCGACTGCGACACCGGGATCGACGACGCCCTGACGCTCGCCTACCTGGTGGCCGAGGGCGCCGACCTCGTCGGCGTCGGGTCCGTGAGCGGGAACGTGTCGGCGGAGCTCGGCGCTCGCAACACCCTCGACGTGCTCGCCCTCGCCGGACGCCCCGACGTGCCCGTCGCGGTCGGTGCGCACGACCCGATCGGCGGCGTCTTCGCCGGGGGCGCCCCGGGCGTGCACGGCGCGAACGGCATCGGCGACGTCGCGCTGCCCGCGAGCGACGCGGCGTTCGCCGCCGAGACCGCCGCCGAGATGCTCTCCCGGCTCGCCCGCGAGCACGAGGGACGGCTCCAGGTGCTCGCCGTCGGGCCGCTGACGAACCTCGCGCTCGCACTGGAGCAGGACCCGGAGCTGCCCCGGCGCATCGCCGTGGTGGCGATCATGGGCGGCGCCGCCCTCGTGCCGGGCAACGTCACGCCGGTCGCCGAGGCGAACATCCACAACGACGTGGTCGCCGCCGCCCGGGTGCTCGACGCCGACTGGCCGGTCACGGTGGTGGGCCTCGACGTGACGATGGAGGCGCGGTTCGAGCAGCGGCATCTCGACGCCCTGCTCGAGGGTCCGCCGCTCGCCCGCGCGCTCGGGGCCATGCTCGGCACCTACTTCCGCTTCTACACACCGGTGCTCGGCCGGCCGTCGTGCGCGCTGCACGACCCGCTCGCCGCGGCGATCGCGCTCGGTGTCGTGGAGCCGACGCTGGCGCCCGTCGTGCCGATGGAGGTGGACACCACCGGCGGCCCCGGCCGCGGTCAGACGATCGTCGACCTCCGCAGCCGGTTCATCGGTTACCCGCCGCTGCCCGGCACCCGGCACCGGGTCGTGCTCGAGGTGCCGATGGGCTTCGGTGACACGCTCACGGAGGCGCTCCTCACGCTCTGAGGATCCGCGGATCCGCCCCTGGCCGAGCGCCTGCGTCGGTGGCACCATCGGTGCGACGCGAGGAGGCGACGGATGTCGATCGTGCGGACCGTGCCGGAGGACGAGGCGACCGGTGAGGTCGCGA
>JBQCCU010000490.1:0-6185 GCA_051961935.1 Amnibacterium sp.
ATCCGCGGCACCGCCGTCGCGCGAAGCCCCGCCGCGGTGAAGGCCGCCGCGTAGGCCGGCCCGTTCTCCGCGGGCAGGATCTCCGGCAGCACGACGAGATCGGCGTGCTCACGCGCGGCGAGCCGCGCCACCACCTCCGGCGCGACGAGGTCGCCGTTGATGTTCCAGGAGAGGATCCGCACGGTCCCGGCCCGTGGTGCCGCCGGCTCCTCGGCCGTGGCGCCGCGGGCGAGCGCGATGGGCAGCCCGACGGCCGCGGTGGCCAGCAGTGCGACGGCGAGCGGCAGCACCGCCCCGCGCAGTGGGCGTCGTATGCCGAGCCCGAGCGCGATGAGCCCGGCGGAAGCCAGGGCTGCGGTCGCGGCTTCTCGCGGCGCCACGAGTGCGGCGAGCACGGGGAGCCGGCCGAGCCCGAGCGGCCCTGCGAGCTGCAGGGCGATGCCCAGCACCAGCACGACCGCTGCGACGGCGACGGGTCCGCGCCTCACCCGGTGCTCCCGGGCGGGACGAGGCTCAGCCAGCGCTCCTCGATCACGTAGCCGACGGCACGGTTCATGGCGAGGCTCGCCTCGTTCTCGGCCGCGCCGCCGGTGCCGAAGGCCCGGACGCCCTCGCGGGCGAGCGCGAGGATCGAGGCGGCCTTGACGCCCGCGCCGAGGCCCAGGCGACGGTGCTTGGGATGCACGGTCGTGACCTCGGTCTCCGCGGCGTCCCCGCTGCGGCGCAGCAGGGTCGCAGCGACCAGCCGACCGTCCACAGCGGCGCCGAAGGCGCGGAAGCCGGCCTGCCAGAGGGCGGCCGTCTCCACGGCGTTCCGCACGACATGCGGTGTCGCCGGCGTCTGCGGGAAGTCCTCGTGCGTCTCGCTCTCGAGCGCCGCGATCGCCGGCGCCCACGCCTCGCCGAGCTCTGCGATCTCGGCGACGCGACGGGCGCGGGCCACCAGCCGCTCGAGGGCCCCGAGATCGGGCGGTTCCCCGAGGCGGAGACGCGCGCCCCACGACTCGGCGGCGACCCGCCATCCCTCCGCGAGGAGCCGAGCGGTGCGGGGGTCGTCGTCGCGGAGCACCGCCGCCGGCCCGATCACGCGCCACCTCCAACGGCCTGCGACCATGGGACGGTGCTGCGCTCTCCCGGTGCGTCGACGCTGTCACCGGAGGATCGGCGGGCGCTCGCGGCCTGGGCGGTCGCGTGCGTCGAGCCCCTCCTTCCGCTGCTCGCGGCCGCGGCACCGGGCGACGGCCGGGCCGGGGAGGCGCTCGCCGGCCTGCGGCGCTTCGCCGCCGGAACGGCCACCGTCGGGGAGCTGCGACGGCTCGCCGCGGCCGCGCACGCGGCGGCGCGGGAGGCCGGCTCGCCTGCAGCCGTGGCTGCCGCGCGGGCCGCGGGGCATGCGGCCGCGGTCGCCCACATGGCGGTCCACGCACGGGGCGCGCCCGCGTACGCGGTCAGGGCTGCCGTGCTCGGGCAGCTGGCCAGGGCGGAGGCCGAGCTGGACCGGCAGGTGCGCCTCGCGGACCCCGCCGCCACCGCTGCGTTGCGCCGGCTGCCCGCGCCTCGGGAGGGCGGGGGTGCGCTCGGGGCGAGCATCCGCGCGCTCGACCGCCGGATCCGCGGCGGCGGCGTCACTGGATGAGCCCCGCCACCAGGTTGATCGTCGTCGCGAGGACCACGGCGCTCGTCAGGTAGGACAGCAGCCCGTGCCGGAGCACGGCCCCGCGGATCCGCCGGGAGCCGACCGCCGTGTCCGACACCTGGAACGCCATCCCGATCGTGAACGCGAGGTAGAGGAAGTCGCCGTAGCTCGGGGCGGGGCGCTGGTTGAAGTCGATGCCGCCTCCCTCGTCGTAGTAGAGGTGCGCGTACCGGAGGGCGAACAGGGTGTGGGTGAGCAGCCAGGACAGAGCCAAGGTGCCGAGTGCGAGCGCGACGAGTCCCACGCGGGGGCTCCCGGACCGGCTGCCGGCCGCGAGGAGCAGCAGGGCCACCGCACCGACGCTCGCGACGGTCGCGACGGTGAGGAGCACGTGCGAGGCGGTCCTGCTGCCGTCCTCCCGCGTCGCGTGCGGGCCCGTCTGCTCCGGGGGGATCCGGCCGATGGTTCCCCCGACCCAGAGCAGGAAGGCGCCCGCCGCGGCTGACCAGCCGACCGCGGGCGCGACAATCCACTGGCCGCCGAGCCCCGTACCGAGCCCAGCGACGAGCCCGACGACGGCCATCACGGCCAGGCGCACGCCCGCGTCGTACCGGATGCCGTCGAAGGTGTTCCCGCTCATGGGCACACCGAATCACGTGCGAGGGTCCGCCCCCGGGCACGCGCGGCGTGTCGCGCGTCAGTATCCGCGGCAGGAGACGTCGTAGTCGAAGCTGCCCGAGACGTACTGGGTGATCGTGATCGCGCCACCCGTGAACGGGGTGACGCCGCAGTTCGACTGCGCGCCCGTCAGGTTGGAGGCGCCGGCGCCCCACTCCGGCATGCCGACGAGCGGGCTGCGCTCGCCGTCCGGCAGGGCGGGGACGGCGCTGCCCGTGCCGCCCACGATCGCCGTGTACTGGGCCGTGGAGGAGTACACGCCGACGCGGGCCACGCCGTCGGACGACGACCTGGTGAGCGCGGTCGCCGCGCCGGCGAGGGAGGCCGCGTTCGCGGCGGACCCCCCGGCCCACGTGGTGCTGGTCTCCGTGTCGAGCCACCAGCGCGCGGTCGCGACGGCGTCGCTGCCGAGCTGCTCCTGCGCGTACTGGACCGCCTGCTCGGCCCGCACGTACCCGTAGACGTATGCGCAGGCGGGACCGTACGGGTCGGCGGTGCTCGAGCAGCCCGCCGCCCCGCCGTTCGGGTAGGTGACGGGAGCGGTCGAGATCGGGAGGCGGGGCCCGGCGGCCGGCGGGGCGAGTGCGGGCAGGTGCGTGTCGGCCGTCGGCCACCCGCTGCTCTGCGACCCCGGGTTCGCCGTGTTGATGTAGAGGGAGGCGTTCCCCTGCGGCGTGGTGCCTGCGGTCCGCTGCGCCCAGGCGAACTGCGTGGCGAGGCAGGGGTTGAAGTCGCGGGCCGTCCCGCCGTTCACGCCGACGACCCCGAACAGCTGGTTAGCGGGTGCCGTGACCGAGCACAGCGGGTAGGACACGTCGGCCCCGGTCGTCGGCGTGACGGTCTTCGTGGGGGTCGGCGACGGCTTCGTGGTGGGCTTCGGGGTCTTCGCCGCGGGCTTGGCGGTCTTCGCTGCGGGCGTCGAGGTCGACGCCGGCTCCGAGGCCGTGGTCCGGGTGGGCGCCAGGGCCGTCTGCGCCGCGTGCCGCGCCGCGGCCCTCGGCGGGTTCGCCGGCGCGAGGACGCGAGGGGCGGCGGTGTGGGCGGGCGCGGCGACGACGGCGCCGATCGCCACGGAGCCTCCCGGCTCCGGACCGGTCTCGCTCGCGAACGCGACCTCGGGCAGCGCCGTGACGGCGAGTGCCGTGAGGGCAGCCGCGGCGAGGACGCGGACGGACGGGCGACGCATCCGACCAGTGTGGGGCAGAGGAGGCCGATCGCGGCATATTTCTGCACAGCGGGTCGGGCGACCGGCCGGGCCTCGATGTCCGGTGAGGAATCCCTGGACACCGGCGCCTCACGGCCCATGTTCAGGAGGGGGCGCCGCGCCGTCCGACGGCCCCGCGGTGCGGCTCGCGGAACCGTCGAGGCGGGACTCCCGGGGGCCGCCCAGCGGACGTTGCGGAAGGACCCGCAGGCTGCGACCGAGCCGAACGGGAGGATGCGCATGGCGTCGGGACGAGCGATCGGGGCGACCCTCGCGGGGGTGGTGGTGGCGGCCGGAGCGGGGGTCGCTCTCGCGTTGCGGAACGGCCCGGGCACCGGGAGCGGCCCGGGGGCGGATCGGGATCCGGCCGGTTGGAAGTCGGTCACCGTGCTCGCCGATGAGGAGGACGTCCGGCCCGGCGGGCGCTGGCCGGAGCCGCTCGCGGCGCTGCAGGACCGGCTGGAGATCCGACTGCGGCGTGCGAGTCGCGACCGCGGCACCGAGGTGCACGCCCGGTTCCGGCGCGACGTCGCCGCGGATCCGGGAGCGCTCAGGGCCGCGCTCCGGGACGCGAAGGCGCTCGTCGAGACGGGGCTCGTGCAGCGGGCCGACCCCGCACCGCACGGCCGGAGGAAGCCGACGCCGTTCGGGCTCGCGCAGGACGCCGTGGAGTCGCGATCGAAGGGGATGGGGCTGCTGTGAAGGCGATCTGCTGGACCGGGGTGGACCGGGTGTCCGTCGAGACGGTGGACGACCCCGCGATCCTGAACGACGAGGACGTGATCCTCAAGGTGCGGCTCTCCGCGGCGTGCGGCTCCGACCTGCACCTGCTCGACGGCTACATCCCGACGATGCGGGCGGGCGACGTGCTCGGGCACGAGTTCCTCGGCGAGGTCGTCGAGGTCGGCAAGGCGGTGCGGAAGCACCGGGTGGGCGACCGCGTCGTCGTCGGCTCGTTCATCGCATGCGGACGCTGCTGGTACTGCCGCAACGGCGAGTACTCGCTCTGCGACAACGGCAACCCCAACCCGGGCGTCACCGAGGCCCTCTGGGGCCAGTCGCCCGGCGGCTGCTTCGGCTACTCCCACGCGCTCGGCGGCTACGCGGGCAGCCACGCCGAGTACGTGCGGGTGCCGTTCGCCGACGTCGGCGCGTTCACCGTCCCCGACGACGTGCCCGACGAGCGCGCCGTGTTCGCCTCCGACGCGGTGCCGACGGCGTGGACCGGCGCGGACCTCGGCGGCGTCCAGCCGGGGGACTTCGTGGCGGTCTGGGGCGCGGGCGCGGTGGGGCAGATGGCGGCCCGCGCCGCGATGCTGCTCGGTGCCGAGCGCGTGGTGGTTCTCGACCGGTTCGCGGACCGGCTCGGGCAGGTCGTCACGCACGTCGGGGCGGAGGTGCTCGACTACACGACGAGCGAGGTGATCCCGACCCTGAAGGAGATGAGCGGCGGCCGCGGGCCTGACGTCTGCATCGAGGCGGTCGGCATGGAGGCGCACCGCGCCCGGATCGACGGCGCCTACGACTTCGTGAAGCAGCAGCTGCGCCTGCAGACGGGCCGCCCGACCGCGGTGCGGGAGGCGGTCGAGGCGTGCCGGAAGGGCGGCAGCGTCTTCGTGCTCGGCGTGTTCGGGGGCGTCGTCGACACGTTCCCGCTGGGGGCGCTCATGAACAAGGGGCTCCGGTTCGCGGGCGCGCAGCAGCACGGGCAGCGCTACATCCCGATGGTGCTCGAGCGGATGCAGCGCGGCGAGATCCGCACGGAGCACCTCGCGACCCACGTGCTGCCCCTCGAGGAGGCGAGCCACGGCTACTCGATCTTCAAGCACAAGCAGGAGGGCTGCGTCCGCCCCGTGTTCCGGCCCTGAGGCCTTCCGCCGCGTCGGAGCACCGGTCTAGGGTCGCGACGACCGGGCCCCATCCGGCCGGCGGACGGAGCGCACCATGTTCGAGCAGGCGACGACCTTCGGCGGCATCTCCGTCGACGACCTCGAGGCGGCGCGCCGCTTCTACGGCGACACGCTCGGCCTCGCCGTGCGTAACGAGATGGGCGGTCTGCGCGTCTCGCTGCCGGGCGGCGCGGAGCTGTGGATCTACCCGAAGGACGACCACCGGCCGGCGACGTTCACGGTCCTCAACTTCGTCGTCCCCGACATCGACGCCGCGGTCGACGCGCTGAACGCGGCGGGCGTGCGCACGAAGATCTACGAGGGCTTCTTCACCGACGAGAAGGGCATCGCGCGGGGCCGCGCCGCGAACCGCGGGCCGGACATCGCGTGGTTCACCGACCCGGCCGGCAACGTGCTCGCGGTGCTCGACCGCGGCGAGTGAGCGGCCGCGACACGCCGGTCGGACAGCGGTTCGGCGGTGGTTCCCCCGGGTTCCGGGGGCGGTCGGCAAGGCCCCTCCCAGCGCCGTTCCGCGGGCCGTGACGAATCGTTATTGAAACCCCCCGGAACGGGGTGCACGACACGGATCCGGGGGCCCGGACGCCCCGGATAGTGTCCTTCCCAGACGCCGGGAGACAGCTTCTCTCTTCACTCTTCATCCCGGTGTCCTCGACCGCCCGGGGACCCAGCCCGAGAGCGGCGCCGCGGGTGTCGCCGCCCCCCCGGCTACACTGCCCCCCGCCCCCCGCCCACCACCCCCCCCGCCACCGCACCGGAT
>JBQCCU010000491.1:0-3359 GCA_051961935.1 Amnibacterium sp.
GGTACCGGCGGGGTCGGGGTACCAGCCGGGCGAGGGGGTGGATGCAGGGGGCGTCGACACGTGGCCTCCAGGTCGGGTCCGACGCAGGCTATGGCCACCCCGAGACCGCGACCAGTCCCGCGTCCGGGTGCCGCGGAGGGCGGAGCACGAACAGCGTCAGGCGGCGCCGTTGAACATCGACGTGACGGATCCGTCCTCGAACACCTCGTGGATCGCCCGGGCGAGCAGCGGCGCGATCGGCAGCACCTCGAGCCGCGGGAAGCGCTTCTCGGGCGGCAGCGGCAGCGTGTCGGTGACGATGACGCGGTCCACGACGCCGCTCGAGAGCCGCTCGACCGCGGGCGGCGAGAAGATCGCGTGCGTCGCGGCGACGATCACGCCGGTCGCGCCGGCCGCCTTCAGCGCCTCCGCACCCTTCACGATGGTGCCGCCGGTGTCGATCATGTCGTCGACGAGCAGGCACATCTTGCCCTTCACCTCGCCGACGATCTCGTGCACCGTCACCTGGTTCGCGACGGTGGGGTCGCGCCGCTTGTGGATGATCGCGAGCGGCACGTCGAGCCGGTCGCTCCAGACGTCCGCCACGCGCACGCGGCCCATGTCGGGCGAGACGATCACCATGTTCGACAGGTCGACCGTCTTCTCGATGTACTCGGTGAGCACCGGCATCGCGAAGAGGTGGTCGAGCGGCCCGTTGAAGAAGCCCTGGATCTGCGCGGCGTGCAGGTCGACGGACATGATCCGCTCCGCGCCGGCGGTCTTGAAGAGGTCCGCGACGAGGCGGGCGGAGATCGGCTCGCGGCCGCGGCCCTTCTTGTCCTGCCGGGAGTACGGGTAGTACGGCACGACCGCGGTGATGCGCTTGGCGGAGGCGCGCTTCAGCGCGTCGAGCAGGATGAGGTGCTCCATCAGCCACTCGTTCACCGGGGCCGCGTAGGACTGGATGACGAAGGCGTCCGCGCCGCGGACGCTCTCCTCCATCCGGGTGTAGATCTCGCCGGATGCGAACGTGCGGGCGTCGACCGGCAGGAGCGTCGTGTCGAGCTCCGCGGCGACCGCCGCGGCGAGCTCGGGGTGGGAGCGCCCGCTGATGACGACGAGCCGCTTCTCGCCCTTGGTCTTGATGCCGGTCACGCGCCTGCGTCCTCCTCGGGCGCATCCCGGCGCTGGGCCGCCGTGAGCGCTGCGTCGGTGCCCGGTCGGTGCGACTCGACCCAGCCTTCGATGTTCCGCTGCGGCGCCACGTTCACGGCGAGGGATCCGGCGGGGACGTCCTTGCGGACCACCGTTCCCGCGCCCGTGTAGGCGCCGTCCCCAATCGTAACGGGGGCCACGAAGACGTTGTGAGAGCCGGTGCGGGCCGCGGAGCCGACCCGGGTGCGGTGCTTCTCGACGCCGTCGTAGTTCGCGGTGATCGTGCCGGCGCCGATGTTCGACCGCTCCCCCACCTCGGCGTCGCCGACGTAGGAGAGGTGCGGCACCTTGGAGCCGTCGCCGATCACGGCGTTCTTAGTCTCCACGAACGTGCCGATCTTGCCGTCCGCGCCGAGGCGGGTGCCGGGACGGAGGTACGCCCAGGGACCGACCTGCGCGCCCGCGCCGATCACCGCGAGGGTGCCGTCGACACGGTTCACACGCGCGCCCTCGCCGACCTCGCAGTCGACGAGCGTCGTGTCGGGGCCGATCACCGCGTCGGGCGCGACCTCGGTCGCGCCGAGCAGCTGCGTGCCGGGACGGATCTCCACGTCCTCCGCGAGCGTGACGGTCGCGTCGATCCACGTGGTGGCCGGGTCGAGCACCGTGACCCCGGCGAGCTGCCACCGGCGGACGATGGCGTCGTTCACGCGGCGCTGCACGGCGGCGAGCTGGGCGCGGTCGTTCACGCCCGCGATGACCTCGGGGTCGGGCGCCACGACGGCGGCGACCCGCGAGCCGTCCGAGCGGAGCGCGGCGCTCCCGTCGGTGAGGTAGCGCTCGCCCTGGTCGTTCGCCGCGTCGAGCTCCGCGAGGGCGGTCGCCAGCCCCGCCGTCCGGAAGAGGTAGACGCCCGCGTTGATCTCGTCGATCGCGCGCTCGTCGTCGCTCGCGTCGCGGTGCTCCACGATGCGCTCGAGGCCGCCGTCACCGCCCCGCACGATGCGGCCGTACCCGGTCGGATCCGGCACCTGCGCCGACAGCACGGCGGCCTCCGCCTCGGCCCCCGCGGCGAGCAGCGGCGCGAGGGCGGCCGCGTCGAGCAGCGGCACGTCGCCGTTCAGCACGAGCAGGTCGCCGTCGAACCCGGCGAGCGCGGCGAGCGCCTGCTCCACCGCGCGGCCGGTGCCGGGGATCTCGTCCTGGTCGACGTGCAGCGCCTCGGGGGCCGCGGCGCTCACGGCGGCCGCGACCGCGTCGCGCTCGTGCCGGATGACCACCGCGAGGCGGGCGGGCGAGAGGGCCCTGGCCGTGGCGAGCACGTGGGCGACCATCGGCATTCCCGCGATCGGGTGGAGCACCTTCGCGGTGCGGGAGCGCATGCGGGTGCCCTGCCCGGCGGCGAGGACGACCACGGCGAGCGGGCGGGGCGGCTGGGGCACGGATCTCCTCGGGGTCGGTGCGCGCTCCGCCTCCAGGACTCGAACCTGGACCTCACAGCTCCAAAGGCTGTCGTGCTGCCATTACACCAAGGCGGACGGCGACAGCCCAGTGTGCCAGAGGGGTCCCTGGCCTCAGCCGCGCAGGGCGTCCCGCAGCTCGGCGCGGACGGCGTCGAGCCGGACCGCCAGCTGCCGCACCCCCTCGTCGGTGAGCCGGCCGGCAGCGGCGGCGGCCTTCAGGTCCGCCCGCACCTGCGCCCGGAACCCGGTCAGGTGCGCATCCGCGCGCTCGAACCGGTCCCGCCCGCCTCGTCCCGGCTCGTCGGTGCGGCGGGTCTCGACGTCCGTGCCCGCAGCCGCGGCGGCGGCGAGATCGGCCCGGAGGGATCGCATGGCGTCGCCGACCGTCGCGCGCACCTCGTCGGCGAGCCGGCGCACGGAGTCGCCCACCGACGCCTCGATGCCCTCGAGCTCGGCGCGGCGGTCGTGCAGCTCCGCGCGGCCGGCGGCGGTGATAGCGTAGACGGTGCGCCGGCCGTCGCTGCGCCCGACGACCAGGCCCTCCTCCTCCAGCTTCGCGAGCCGCGGGTAGATGGTGCCCGCGCTCGGCACGTAGGTGCCGCCGAAGCGCTCCCCCAGCGCCTGCATGAGGTCGTACCCGTGCTGCTCGCGCGCGTGGAGGAGCGCGAGCAGCAACAGCCCCAGCAGGCCGTTGCCGAATAAGGGCGCCCTCACCCCAAAGCCCCGTGGACCAAGGAGATGTTGCCGCAGACCGATGTCAAC
>JBQCCU010000492.1:0-8197 GCA_051961935.1 Amnibacterium sp.
CGGATTCTGTTCCTCGGCGGCACCGGCGTGATCAGCGCAGCCTGCGCGCGGCTGGCGGTCGACCGGGGCCACGAGGTGACGGTGCTCAACCGGGGCCGGACGGCGGTCAGGGACCTGCCGGATCGAGTGGAGTCGCTCACCGCCGACCTCCAGGACGGCGAGGCCGTCGATGCCGCGCTCGGTGATCGGCGCTTCGACGTCGTCGCTCAGTTCCTGGCTTTCTCCCCGAGTCAGGTCGACGCCGACATCGACCGGTTCAGCGGCCGGACCCGGCAGTACGTCTTCGTGTCGAGCGCGTCGGCCTACCAGAAGCCACCGGCGTCACTGCCGGTCGATGAGTCGACTCCCCTCAAGAACCGGTTCTGGCAGTACTCCCGCGACAAGATCGCCTGCGAGGACCTCCTCGTCGCCGCCTACCGCGACCGCGACTTCCCGGCCGTGATCGTGCGCCCCTCCCACACGTACGACGACACGACCCTGCCGACGCTCGGCGGCTGGACCGACATCGCGCGGATGCGGGCGGGCAAGCCCGTCGTCGTGCACGGCGACGGCACCACCCAGTGGACGCTCACCCACTCCGACGACTTCGCGGTCGGCTTCGTCGGCCTGCTCGGGCGTCCGGAGACGATCGGCAACGCCTACACGATCACCGGCGAGTCCGCCCCGACCTGGGACCAGGTGTACACGTGGCTCGGTCGCGCCGCGGGCGCCGAGGCCGACCTCGTGCACCTCGCCTCCGACACGATCGCCCGCGAGCTGCCGGACAAGGGGCCGGGCCTCGTCGGCGACAAGGCGCACTCGATGCTCTTCGACACGACCAAGCTGCGCCGTGTGGTGCCCGAGTTCACGACGACGATCCCGTACGTGGTCGGCGCCCGGCGCAGCGTCGCCTGGTACGACGCGCATCCCGACGCGCAGCAGGTCGACGCCGAGCTCGATGCGGCGTTCGACCGGCTGGTGGAGCGCGCCCGCGGCTGACGCCTCCCTGCCTCGCGCCGTTCCGGAGAGACGGCCGGACGCGCCGCTGATCGCGCCTCGCGCCCGACGTCTCGCCCAGGAGCCCGCGCGCGGTCTGCATGCGGACGTGCCGAGGTGCAGCCGGATCCGGCCGGTCCGGCTGCAGTCCGGCACACCTGCATGCATCCGGCACGGTCGCCCTGCCCTGCCCTGCCTGCCCTCACGATCTTGATTCGTCTGTGTTTGCATCTTCACTTCTGTTGATTCGGGCGGTACGCTCGCCCGAACACAGATGTCCGGCACCGGTGCCGGGTGGAGGCGCAGATGTACGCGACGGAGCGGCACAGCAGGATCCTGAGCGAGCTCGACCTCGCCGGGCGGGTCTCCGTGGCGCACCTCGCCCGGAGCCTCGACGTCACCGGGGAGACAATCCGGCGTGACCTCGACGCGCTCGAGGCCGCCGGCGCCCTGCGCCGCGTCCACGGCGGCGCGGTCCGCCGGGGGAGCGCCGTCGAGCTCGGCCTCCGCGAGCGCGAGGGCCGCAACAGCACGGCGAAGCGGGCGATCGCCGAGGCGGCACTCGCCCTGATCCCCACGACCGTCCCGGCGTCCGTCGCCCTCGACGCCGGATCCACGACCGGCGCCCTGGCCGAGCTGCTCGCGACCTGGCGGCCGGCCTCGGGCGAGGGCGTGCTCGACGTCATCACGCACGCGATCCCGCTGGTCGGCGTGCTCCAGGGCAACCCGGCGCTCGCCGTCCACGCGGTCGGCGGCGTCGTACGACCCACCACCCACGCCCCCCTCGGCGGCGTGACCCTCGAGACCTACGCCCGACTGCGGCCCGACCTCGCCTTCGTCGGCGCGAACGGCCTCTCCGCGGGCTTCGGCCTGTCCACCCCGGACGAGCGGGAGGCGGCCGTGAAGACGGCCGTCGTCCGCGCGGCCCGGCGCACCATCGCCCTCGTCGACGCGTCGAAGCACGGCGACGAGTCCCTCCTCCGCTTCGCCGAGCTCGCCGACATCGACACGCTCGTCACCGATGCGACGCCCGCCCCCGACCTCGCGGCCGCGCTCGCCGCCGCGGAGGTCGAGGTGATCGTCGCTTGATCCGCTTCCCCCTCGTCCCCGAAGGAGCACCCCCATGCCCGCCCCGCTGATCACGCCGGCCCTCGTGGCCCTCGACGCCGACCTCGGCCCCGACCGGCAGTCCGTCATCCGTGCGCTCGCCGAGCGCGTCGCCGGCGCCGGCCGCGCGACCGAGGCCGACGCCCTCTTCGCCGACGCCTGGGCGCGAGAGCAGAAGACCGACACCGGCGTGCCCGGCGGCATCGCCATCCCGCACTGCCGGTCCACCTCGGTGACGGAGCCGACGCTCGCCATGGCACGGCTGACGCCGGCCGTCGACTTCGGCGCCTTCGACGGCCCCGCGGACATCGTCTTCTTCATCGCGGCACCCGAGGGCGCGGGCGAGCTGCACCTGCAGCTGCTCGCGAAGCTCGCGCGCTCCCTCATCCGGGACGACTTCACGGCCGCGCTCCGCAGCGCACCGACGCCCGAGCGGATCGTCGACCTCGTCGAGGAGGCCACGGCGGACGAGCCGGCCCGTGCGGCGGCACCGGCCGCGCCCGCCGCGCCCGCCGCGCCGGCCTCCAACCGCCCGGTGCTGGTCGGCATCACGTCCTGCGCGACCGGGATCGCCCACACCTACATGGCGGCGGACGCCCTCACCAACGCGGCGGAGCGCCTCGGCGTCGAGCTGCACATCGAGACCCAGGGCTCGGCGGGCTCCACCCCGCTCGACCCGGCCCTGATCGAGCGGGCCGGCGCCGTGATCTTCGCCAACGACGTGGACGTGCGCGACAGGCACCGCTTCGCCGGGAAGCCCGTCGTGCAGGCGCCCGTGAAGCGCGGCATCGACCATCCGGAGGACATGGTCCGCGAGGCGCTCGCCGCCGCGACGGACCCGAACGCGCCGCGCGTGCAGGGCGGCGGGGGGACCGCGCCGTCCACCGGCCGGCGGGAGGGGGAGAGCGTGGGCGCTGCCATCAAGCGCATCCTGCTCACCGGCGTGAGCTACATGATCCCGTTCGTCGCGGGCGGCGGCCTGCTGATCGCGCTCGGCTTCCTGCTGGCGGGCTACGGCATCGCCCTCACCCCGCACGGGGCCACGGCGAACAACGCCGTGCTCACGCTGCAGAACTTCAACCTCGGCCATCTCCCTCCGCAGGGCCTCGCCTACTACCTGGGCGCGGCGGCGTTCGAGACCGGCGGGGCGAGCTTCGGCTTCCTCGTCCCCGCCCTGGCCGGATACATCGCCTACGCGATCGCCGATCGGCCCGGCATCGCGCCCGGCTTCGTCGCCGGCGCGATCTCGGTGTTCCTCGGCGCCGGCTTCCTCGGTGGCATCGTCGGCGGCCTGCTCGCCGGGTACGCCGCGTACTGGATCGGGAAGCCGGCCGTGCCCCGGTGGCTCCGCGGGCTCATGCCCGTCGTGATCATCCCGCTGGCGGCCTCGATCATCGCCTCCGGGCTCATGCTGCTCGTGCTCGGTGCACCGATCGCCGCCCTCACGAAGGCGTTGAACGACGGGCTCACCCACATGACGGGCACCGCCGCCATCGTCCTCGGCATCGTGCTCGGCCTGATGATGTGCTTCGACCTCGGCGGCCCCATCAACAAGGTCGCCTACTCGTTCGCGGTCGCGGGGCTCTCGGCGGGCAGCGCGGCGAACTTCCAGATCATGGCGGCGGTCATGGCGGCCGGCATGGTGCCGCCGCTCGGCATGGCGTTCGCCTCGACGGTGCTCTACCGCCGCGGCTTCACGGAGGTCGAGCGGGAGAACGGCGCGGCCGCGTGGCTGCTCGGCGCCTCGTTCATCTCCGAGGGTGCGATCCCGTTCGCCGCGGCGGACCCGCTGCGCGTCATCCCGTCGAGCATGGTCGGCGGGGCCGTCACCGGTGCGCTCTCGATGGCGCTCAGCCTGCAGAGCCGCGCACCGCACGGCGGGATCTTCGTCTTCTTCGCCATCAACAACCCCGTGGCCTGGGCGGTCGTGGTCCTGATCGGCGCCGCGATCACCGGCTTCGTGCTCGTCGCCCTGAAGCGGTTCGTGCGGCCGGGCAGCCGCCAGCCGGTGGAGGAGCCCGCCGTCGAGGCGCGGCCCGTGCCCGTCGCCGCCTGAGCGAGGGGATCGGCGCCCGTCCCGGCCCGACGGCCGGGACGGGCGGTCCACGCATCCGTCTCCCCGCCCGGCGGCTTACGGTGTGCGCATGAGCACGCTGCCGCACCGCCCCCGGGGCGCCGCGGACGGCTGGGTGGACCTGCCCGACGGCCGGCGGTTCTGGGGCCGCGTCGGTGCGGCGGGGCTGCTCGCCGTCGCGCCCGACGGTGCCGTGCTCCTGCAGCACCGGGTCTCCTGGAGCCACTTCGGCGGCACGTGGGGGCTGCCGGGCGGCGCGCGCGACGTGGGGGAGACCGCGGTCGAGGGTGCGCTCAGGGAGGCCAGGGAGGAGACCGGGATCGACACCGCCCGGCTCACCCCGCGGTTCGCCGTGCGGCTCGACCTCGACGTCTGGACCTACACGACGATCGCCGCCGACGCCCCGTCTTCACTGCCGATCGCGGTCTCGGATCCGGAGAGCACCGAGCTCGAGTGGGTGCCCGCAGCCGAGGTCGACGCCCTCCCGCTGCACCCCGGGTTCGCGGACGCGTGGCCCCGCCTGCGCGCGCTGCTCGCCCGGAGGGAGGCCCTGGTCGTCGACGTCGCGAACGTGGTGGGCTCGCGGCCCGACGGCTGGTGGCGGGACCGTCGGGGCGCCGCCACCCGGTTCCTCGACGCCCTCGCCGAGCGGGCGAGGACGGGCTTCCCCGCCGAGGAGGCGGGGCCGCTGCCGCTCGTCGCCTCCTGGCCGGAGGTCGTCGCCGTGGTCGAGGGGGAGGCCCGCGACGCCGGTCAGGATCGGCACGCCCCCGTCGAGGTCGTGCCGGCGCCGCACGACGGCGACGCGGAGATCGTCGCCCGCACCGCCGACCTCGCCGAGCGGGGCCGCGAGGTGCGGGTGGTCACCGCCGACCGGGAGCTGCGGGAGCGTGTCCGGGCCGCGGGCGCGGTCGACGTGCTCGGCCCGTCACGCCTGCTCGAGCACCTCGGCTGACCTGGTCGCCTGGTCGTGCCGCCAGCCGGCGAGCCGCCGCACCTGCCGGTCGGGGTCGTCGCGCATCGCCTCGACCACGGAATCGGCGAGGGCCGGGTTCAGCACCGCCCAGCAGCGCACCCGCGCGTCCCGATCGGCGGCGAGCCGCGCCACGAGGTCGGGCGCCGACGTCTCGTTCCGGGCGACCTCGCCGCGCACCGCCGGGTCCGCATCCGCCGCGAGGGCCTCGAGCAGGTCGGCGGGCGCGTGCCGGTTCGACGCGACGCTCTGCCGGATCCCGGCCCGCTCGTGGCGGGCGAGCAGCCGCAGGCGCGCGAGCTTGCTCTCGGTGACCGGGGGAGCGAGGTGCAGCGCGGCGGCGTCGGCCGCCTCGATCAGGGCCGCGTTCCGCCGCATGCCCGCCCGCTGCGCGTCGGTGGTGAACCGGATGCAGGACATGGGGGCACGCTACCCCGCCGGTCCGACCACCCCGCGGGTCCGTAGACTCGGTCCCCGTGCCGAGCGCAGAGCCGGTGAGCGACGAGCTGCTCACCATCCCGAACCTGCTGACGCTCGCCCGGCTCGCGCTCATCCCCGTCTTCCTCGGCTTCCTGATCACCGGGCAGGACGTGCTCGCACACGTGACGCTCGTCGTCGGCGGCCTCACCGACTTCCTGGACGGGTTCCTCGCCCGGCGCCTGCACCAGGTGACGCGGCTCGGCAAGCTGCTCGACCCCATCGCCGACCGGCTCACGATCCTCTCGGCCACGATCGGGCTCACCTACCGGGGGTTCCTGCCCCTCTGGCTGCTGCTCGTCGTGCTGGCCAGGGACGTGGGGATGCTCTGCCTCGGCATCGTGCTCGCCCGGCACGAGGTCGCGCCGCCGTCCGTCACCTGGGTGGGCAAGGCGGCGACGTTCCTGCTGCTCGCGGCGCTGCCGCTGCTCGTGGTCGCCGGGGCGTTCCCGGTCACCGCGGTCGTGCTCGCGCCCGTCGGGATCGGCGTCGCGGTCATCGGCGCCGTGCTCTACTGGGTCGCCGGCGTCGGCTACGCCCTCGCCGTCCGCAGGACCATCGTCGGACGCCGGAACGACACGCCGGAGCGGTCCGCTACCCTGATTCGCCAGAGGAGGTCGCCCCATGGTCGATGAACGCGACGGCCGCCCCAAGGGGCGACGTGAGGACCCGTACGCCGGGCCCGAGACGACCGCGTCGTTCGGCTACGAGTTCGGTTCGCAGCTGTCACAGATGGCGGGCCGGTCGACGGAGGAGCAGGCCGCGGTGGGCGCGCTGCCCTCGGGGTCGGCGCTGCTCGTGGTGCGGCGCGGACCCAACGTGGGGGCCCGGTTCCTGCTCGATCAGGACGTGACGATCGCCGGGCGCCACCCGTCGGCCGACATCTTCCTCGACGACGTGACGGTCTCGCGGCGCCACGCGCAGTTCACGCGCCACGGCACCGCCTTCGAGGTCAAGGACCTCGGGAGCCTGAACGGCACGTTCTTCGACGGCGTCCGCATCGAGACGGCCCTCCTCTCCGACGGCGCCGAGGTGCAGATCGGCAAGTTCCGCCTCACCTTCTACGCCTCCCGGCTCGACCTCGCCCGGCTCGCAGCCCGGTGAGCGCCGCGCTTCCGCAGCAGCGCCGCGAACCGGCGACGCTGCCGAACACGCTCTCCATCGGACAGGTGCTCGGCCGGCTCGCGGACGACTTCCCCGAGCTCAGCCCGTCGAAGCTGCGGTTCCTCGAGGACCGGGGGCTCATCCACCCGGCGCGCACCGCGTCCGGCTACCGCAGCTTCTCGCCGGCGGACATCGAGCGGATCAAGCTCGTGCTGCTCATGCAGCGCGACCACTACCTGCCGCTCAAGGTCATCCGCAAGTACCTCGCGGACCTCGACGCCGGTCGCGACCCGGCGTGGCCGGGCACCGCAGCCGGCGCGCCCTCCATCCTCGGCACGGAGCGCCGCTACTCGCGTGACGAACTCCTCACGGAGACCGAGGCGAGCGCCGACCTGCTGAACGACGCGGTCGCCGCAGGGCTCCTGCCGGCCACCGACTCGTACGACGACACGGCGCTGTCCACCCTGAAGGCCCTCGTCGATCTCCGCAGCGCGGGCATCGAGCCGCGCCACCTCAGGGCGATGCGGATCGCGGTCGAGCGGGAGCTCGAGCTCGTCGCGAACGCCCTCCTGCCGATGCGCAGGCGGCCCGATGCGGCGAGCCGGGCGAAGGCCGACGAGCGCGCGGTGGAGCTCGCCGGCCGCCTCGACACGGTGCGTTCCGCGCTCGTGAAGACCGCCCTCGCGAAGCACGCATCCTGACTCCGGACCGCATGAAGCCGCCCGACACGCCACCGAGAGGAATGCGGATGTCGTTGCCGGAGGCCGATCCCATGGGTAGCGTGAGCCCCGAACGCGCCCCGTCGTTGACGGAAGCGTGTGGGGGGTGGAAGGCAGTCCTTCATGACTGAGGTGAATCGGAGCGAAGACCGGTACGACCTCGGCCTGCTGTTCACGGACGGCATGCCGGAGTTGGACGACTCCGCTGGGTACCGCGGTGTGATCGCCGCGCGTGCCGCGGGGATCACGTACCGGCAGCTCGACTATTGGGCGAGGACCGGACTGGTCGAGCCGACGATCCGTGGGGCGGCGGGGAGTGGTTCGCAGCGGCTGTACGGGTTCCGCGACATCCTGGTGCTCAAGCTGGTCAAACGGCTGCTCGACACCGGCATCTCGCTGCAGCAGATCCGTACCGCGGTCGATCAGCTGCGGGACTCCGGCATCACGGACCTCGCGCAGACGACGCTGATGAGCGACGGCGCGAGCGTCTACCTGTGCACCTCGAGCGAGGAGGTCATCGACCTCGTGAGCCGCGGGCAGGGCGTCTTCGGGATCGCGGTGGGCAAGGTGCTGCGCGAGGTCGAGTCGAACCTCGTGGAGCTCGACGCCCAGCAGGCCGATCCGATGGACGAGCTCGCCCAGCGGCGGGCGGCCCGCGCGGCGGGATAGCGCCCCTTCTGGCTTCTGCGCGGACGCGCCGGCTCCTTCGGGGGCCGGCGCGTCCTCGTGCATCGGCGCACGTGCTGCTCACGAGCCGGGTGACCCCTC
>JBQCCU010000493.1:0-12640 GCA_051961935.1 Amnibacterium sp.
CGAAGAAGTTCTTCTCGGACAAGGACGCGAAGGTCACCGCCCGCCGGGTGCGGAACGCCGCGGGCCGGCTCGCTGCGCTCGAGCGCGAGCAGGTGCGCAAGCCGCCGGCGGAGCTCGCGTTCGCCGGCCTCGCCGCGCCACCGTCGACCTCCGCCTCCGGTCCGGTGCTCGTCGCGTCCGGTGTCGCGGTCGACGGGCGCCTCGCGCCGACGGACCTCGCGGTCGGTGCCGGCGGCAAGGTGCTCGTCACCGGCGCGAACGGCGCAGGCAAGTCGACGCTGCTCCGGCTCCTCGCGGGTGAGCTCGCGCCGCGGTCCGGCTCCGTGCAGCGCGCTCCCGGAGTCCGCACGGCCCTGCTGCGGCAGGACACGGTGCTCCCGGATCCGCGGGCGACGGCGCGGCGCGCCTACGAGGCCGCGGTGGGGGAGGAGCGCGCCGCCCGCATCCCGCTCGCCTCGCTCGGGCTCCTGGCGCCGCGCGATCTCGACCGTGCGGTCGGCGCGCTCAGCATCGGGCAGCAGCGCCGCGTGGCGCTCGCGGCGGTGCTGGCGGACCCGCCCCACGTGCTGCTGCTCGACGAGCCGACGAACCACCTGTCGCTCGCGCTCGCCGAGGACCTGGAGGCCGCGTTCGGCGCCCACGCTGGCGCGGTCGTGCTGGCGAGCCACGACCGATGGCTGCGGCAGCGGTGGGAGCACGAGGTGCTCGCGCTGACGCCGGCGCGGTGACGGCTCGGTATCGTGCGCCCATGTCCGAGCGCCGACCCGTCGTCCTCGTCCACGGGCTCTGGCACCAGCCGGAGCACTTCCGCCCCCTGCTCGACGCGCTGCGGGCCGACGGGGTCGACGCCGCCGCGCCGCGCCTGCACCGCGGGTCGTTCGAGGCGGACGTCGCCGCGGTGCAGGCGGTCGTCGACGCGGCATCCGCCCCGCCGGTCCTCGTCGGCCACTCCTACGGCGGCGCGGTCATCACCGACGCGACCGGCGCCGCCCACCTCGTCTACCTCGCGGCCTTCGTGCCCGACCTGGGGGAGAGCGCCGTCTCCTTGAACGGCCGGGACGGGCTCATCAACGCGGCGCTGCGCGTGCTGGACGACGGATCCACCGAGGTGCGGCCCGAGCTCGCGGACGAGCACCTCTACGCCGACTGCACGCCGGAGCAGCGGGCGTGGGCCCGCTCGCTGCTGGTCCCGCAGCAGGGACGCGCCGGGCGCGGTTCGCCGACACGCACCGCCTGGCGGGACCTGCCCTCGACCTACGTCGTGAGCACCGAGGACCGCGCCGTCGCGCCCGCGATCCAGCGGCGGATGGCCGAGCGGTGCACCAGGGTGCTCGAGCTCGAGGCGGGCCACAGCGCGTTCCTCAGCCGCACCGCCGAGGTCGCGCGGCTCCTCGTCGCACTCAGCGCCGGCGACGCTCGATCCGCCGGCTGAAGAACGAGTGGGCGACGATCCCGCCCGCGATGAGCAGGACCCCCGCTGTGAGCAGGCCCGCCCCGGGCGCCTCGAGCCCCCTCCCGGTCACCATCGGCTGCACCGGCGGGAGGAGGCAGACAAGGCCGAGCACGGTGAGCGTGACCGACCGCACGCGGAAGAGGCGGTCCGCCCGGTCGTCGTCGATCGCGCCGCGGCGATGCAGCGCGACGGTGAACGCCGCGTTCAGGCCGACGAGCAGCAGCCCCACGAGCACGACGAGCACGCACATCGCGCCGGCGGCGAGCACGTAGGCGAGCACCTCCACGTCGCGCACGGTACGGGCGGCAGCCGCGAGCGGGGTGAGCGCGGCGCGCGGCGCGGCGTCAGCCCGCGTGGAGCTCCGTCACCCGGTCCTGGTCGTCCACTCGCACGGTGATCCGGCCGATGCCGTACTCGAGGGTGGTCCAGCCGCCGGGGCGGAGCACCTTGATCCGGAGGCCGGCCGCCCGCACCGCCGCTTCCGCGTCGGCGAGCGGCCGCCCGGTCAGCTCCCCGGCGTGCCGCGCGGCCCACCGCCTCGCCTCGGCGGAGCGCCGGTCCGTGTCCTCCGGGCCCGTCATCAGTCGGCGGGGCCGGCGGTCAGCGTGACCTTCGTCGAGTGGGAGGTGCCGGCGGTGTCGACGTAGGTGATCGTGACGGTGTCGCCGGGCCGGTAGGAGTGCAGCCGCGCCGTCAGCGCGGAGGCGGATCCGACCGACCTGCCGTCGACGCCCGTGATCACGTCGCCGGCCTCGAGGCCGGCGGACTCGGCCGGGGTCCCGCTCAGCACCTGCGCCACGCCGGCGCCGTCCGTGGTCGCCTCGGCGGCCACCTGGATGCCGAGGAAGGCGGGGCGCCCGAGGGTGATGCCGTCCGCGGTGCTGCCGGCGGTGATCGCACCGGCGATGCGGGCGGCCGTGCCGATCGGGATCGCGTTGCCGGTGGGGTCCGTGGACCCCGCGCTCGCGGCGGTGTCGATGCCGACCACCGCGCCGTCGCTGCGCTCGAGCGGGCCGCCGGAGTCGCCGGAGACGACGTCGGCGTCGGTCTGGATGAGGCCGGTCAGCGACTCGGACGCCGCCGAGCCCTCGGCCTGGGTGGTGATCGACTGGTCGAGGTCGGTCACCGTGCCGGATGCGGCCGACAGCGTTCCGGTCCCGCCCGCGTTCCCCACGGCCGTCACCGCGTCGCCCACGGCGGCGGGGCTGGTCGCGAGCTTCGCGGTGGCGAGGCCGGACGCGCCCTTCAGCTGGAGCACGGCGACGTCGTCCGAGGCGTCCGTGCCGACGACGGAGGCGCGGTAGGTCGCGCCCGTCGACTCCACGGTCACCCGGATCGCGGTCGAGCCCTCGATGACGTGGTTGTTCGTGAGCACCTCGCCGGACGACGTGAGCACGATGCCGGTGCCGGCCGCCTCGCCCGACTGGTAGCCGAGGCTGGAGACGATGGTGACCACGCCGACCTGCTGGGCCGCGGTCGCCGTGGTCGTGGCGCCGCCGGCGGGGGACCAGCCCTGGGAACCGAGGCCTCCGGTCGAGCCCTGGGATCCGAGACCGCCGGTGGATCCCTGCGAGCCGAAGCCGCCTTGCGAGCCGAAGCCGCCGGTCGAGCCCTGGGAGCCGGATCCGCCTGACGGCCCGCCGCTCGTGCCGCCCGCGGTTCCGGAGCCGGACCAGGCGAAGCCGTTCGCGCTGCCGGTCGCCGCGGTCGGCTGCTGCCCGTTCTGGAACCGCTCGACGGCGAGGGCGCCGCCCCCGGCCCCGATCCCGAGCAGGACGACCGCCGCGACCCCGAATCCGACGATGCGTCCGGCCGGCGAGCGGCGCGCGGGTTCCGCGGCGTCCTGCGACGGCGGGACCTCGTCGGCGCGCTCCCGCTCCGTCCCCATGCCGAAGTCCGGCGCGGACCAGGCACCGTCGGACGCCACCGGCCGGTAGATCTGCACGCCGTCGGGCTCGGATGCCTCGTGCTCGTTCATGGCGTCCATTGCACGCCACCGGCCAGAGCGCATCCATGGCGTCACCCTGGTGATTCCTATGAACGGATCGCGGCGCTCCCGGCAGGACCCGCCGATACGCTGCCGCCGTGACTCCAGGACCGGCGCCGTGGCTGCCGCGGCGCCGGGCGCTCGGGTCCCTCGCCGTCGGAGCCGGGGCCGTGGCGCTCTGCTGGCTCGCCGGTGCGGCGGTCGCCGCGCTGCATGCGCGACCCGGCCTGCCCGTCGACTCGGCCGCCCGCTCGATGCTCGAACCGCTCCGCGCCGTCCCGCCGCTCGGCGCGGCCTCGGAGGTCCTCGCGGTGATCGGCGAGGAACCGGTGAGCATCGTGGTCGCCGTCGTGCTCGCGGTCGCAGTGGCCCTGCGGTGGCGGCTGCCCGCCGGCCTCGCGTTCGGCCTCGCCTCGCTCGCCAGCGCCGGCCAGGTGATCCTGATGAAGGCGGTCGTGCAGCGGCCGGGCCCCGTGACGGCCTTCTTCGAGGGGCTCGGCTCGTTCCCCTCTGGCCACACCGCGAACGCCGCCGTGATCGCGACCGTCGGCGGTCTGCTCGCGCGGCGCCGGTGGGCGTGGCTCGTCGGAGCCCTCTACGTCGCGCTCGTCGCGGTGAGCCGCGTCGTGGTCGGAGCGCACTGGTTCACCGACACCGTCGTTGGCGCCGTGGAGGGGGGCGGGACGGCCCTGCTCGTCTGGGCGGTGTGGAGCCTCGCCCGGCGACCGGCGGGGGAGGGGCGCTCCGATGGCTGAGGTCCGCACGCGCCGGACGCGTTCGCGTCCGCCTGAGCCGCCCCCCGACCGGGCGAAGGTCGTCTGGGCGGTGCTCACCGCGGTCCTGATCACGGTGCTCTTCGTCGGAGCGGTGATCACCCTTCGGGGCGGCTTCGCCGCGATCGTCGTGATCGCTTACGCCGTCTGGCTGTGGTTCGCGGCCCGACGCTTCCGGAGGCGCCGACGACGCTGAGGCTCAGCCCCGCTCGGCGCCGCCGTGGGTGCGGCTCGCCCGCTCGTGCTGCTGCTGGTTGGCCTCGACGTAGCGGCGCCAGGCGGCGGTCGCGGCGCTGTCACCGTCGGGGTAGTAGCCGATCAGCTCCCGGCCGGCGGACCTCGGTGCCCAGGTGACGGCACGGAACGTCACGCGACCGGCCAGCTTCAGGCGACGGATGACGGCGACCGGTTCCGGATGCCCCGGTACGGTCAGGACCCACTCGACCGGTCGGACGAGCCGCCGCGGATGCCACTCCACCACGACGCACGAGCGTAATCGAACACCCGTTCGATCCTCCACTCCTCGCGCGCACGTCGGTGGTCCGCCGGCCCTTCCTCTCCGGCCCGGGCGGCTGCCAGGATCGGCGCATGCCCGAGCCGGTGCGGTACGAGGCGGCCATGCAGCTGATCGGCCGGAACACGGGCATCCCGGTGCCCGACGACGTGCTCGCGGCGCTCGGCGGCGGACGACGGCCGGCCGTCGAGGTGACCGTCAACGGCTACCGGTACCGGAGCACGGTCGGCGCGATGGGCGGCCGAGCGCTCATCCCGTTCTCGTCGGAGCACCGGACGGCGAGCGGCATCGCGGGTGGTGACGCGCTCGAGATCCGGCTCGCGCTCGACACCGCGCCCCGCGAGGTCGCGATCCCCGAGGACCTCGCCGCCGCGCTCGAGTCGGCCGGCCTCACCGGCGCCTTCGATCGGCTCGCCCCGAGTCGCCGGAAGGCCCATGTCACCGCGGTCGAGGGTGCGAAGTCGGCGGAGACGCGGCAGCGGCGGATCGATGCCGCGGTGGAGACGGTGCGCGCCGGCACCTAGCCGTCCCGTCTGCATGCGGATGTGCCGAGCTGCGGCTCTCGAGGGCGGTTCCGGGTGTCGTTCGGCACATCGGCATGCACGCGGGACGGGATCCGCGGGTGGGGTCAGTGCGGCCAGTCGGCGACGAGTGCGTCCGCGACACGGTAGGCGTTCGCGACGATCGTCAGGGTCGGGTTGACGCTCCCGTTCGTCGGGTGCAGCGACGAGTCGCAGACGACGATCCTCCGGGTGCCCCACGGCCGGCCGACGGGGTCGGTCGCCGACCGGGCCGGATCGGTACCCATCCGCATGGTGCCGCAGGAGTGCTCACCCGCGGCGGAGGCGGTCGCGGTCCCTCGCTGCCGATGGATCGCACGGCCGCCGGCCGCGAGCAGCCACTGCTCGCCCATCACGGCCATGCCGTCCTCCACCTCCACCGAGGTGCGGTGCACGTTCTTCCGCAGGGCGGCACCGGGCCGACCCCACCGGTCGCGCACGTCGGCGAGCGTCACGCGCGACGTCGGCATCGGGATCTCCTGACCCATCCCGAAGACGCCGAACATCCGCGGCCGGTCCTCCCGCATCCACGTCTTGTGCGCCTCGCCCCACAGGGGCACGCCCGGCATCGGCGCCCCGGCCGACGTGAGGGGGAGCAGCCCCATGAGGTCGACGAGCACACCGCCGCCCCACGGGATCGTGGTCGCGTGCACATGGTCGAGCGTCGCGACCGAGTGCCCGGGCCCGAGGTAGCGCTTCACGGGACGGTTGACCATCGACAGCATCGTGACGAAGCGGTGGTCGTGCAGGTGGCGGCCGGCCTAGTCGTTGCCGAGGCCGCTCGCGAGCAGCAGCCGGGCGCTCTCGACCGCGCCGGCGGACACGACGACCACGTCGGCGCGCAGCGTCAGCTCGACCGGCCGATCACTCGCCGCCGCCGCCATCAGGGTCACCTCCGCCGCGCCGGCCCGGTCGCGCACCTCGACCGCCTCGGCGTCGTACAGCACGTCGCAGTTCCCCGTCGCGACGGCCCGCGGCAGGAAGGTGTTGTGGGCGCCGTTCTTCGCGTCCACCGGGCATGCGTGCCCCACGCACTGGGAGCACCGCACGCAGGCGGGTCGGCCGTCGTGCGGCACGCTGTTCAGCCCGAGGGGGATGGGGCCCCAGCCCCAACCGAGCGAGTCGGCGGCACGGCCGAGCAGCTCGCGCGCCGGCTCGGTGCCGAACGGCGGCATCGGGTAGCCGGCCGAGCGCGGGGTGCGGCTCGTGAGCGCACCCTCCTCGCCGGCGACGCCGAGCTCCTGCTCCGCGCGCGAGTAGTACGGCTCGAGGTCGTCGTAGGAGATCGGCCAGTCCACGAGGCTCGCGCCCTCCGGCTCGCCGTACTCGGTCGCCATCCGGAAGTCCTCCGGCAGGAACCGCCACGCCATGCCCTGCCAGATGCGCGTGCCGCCACCCATGGCGTCCGCGTTGAGGCCGTACAGCCACGCGTCGTCGGTGCCGTCGAGCACCAGGTCCCCCTCGGGCAGCTGGGCGACCCGCGGATGCCCCGGGCCCGGCCCGACCGTGGGGCGGTACACCGCGTTGCGCTTGCCGTGGAGGTGGTCGCCGCGGAGCGCGGCGTTCGGCACCCGGGTCGCCCGCTCGAGCACGAGCACGTGCTTGCCGGCCTGCGCGAGCACCTGCGCCGCGACCCCGCCGCCCGGCCCGCTCCCGATCACGATCGCGTCGTAGGACCGGCGGAGCCCCCGAACCCCCACGTCGGGCACGAGGCGCGGCTCGACGGGCGAGACGCCCTCGGGCACGCCGCGGAAGCCGACCATCTCGATGCCCGCGGGCACGCGGCCGTCGGCCTGGGCGTAGTAGCCCTCCCAGCAGATGCGGCGGAGCGCGGCGAACTCGCGCGCGCCCTCCGGATCCGCGGCGACCGCCGACAGGACCCGGTCCTGCGCCTCGGCGGACAGCGCCGCGAACCCGTCGTCGCCCGCGAGACGGTCGAGCCGGCCGGCGAGGGCGGTGAGCGCGGGTCGAGCCCAGTCCAGCTCCGCGCCGGCGTCGGAGAGGTACGCGGCGACGCCGCCGTCCCACCCCGCCGGCCAGCGGTCGGCCGGGAGGACCCGGTCGACCGCCGCGCGGATCGAGGAGGGGACGGCGGGCGCCTCGTCAGCGTCCGGCAAGCGAGCCGCCGATGCCGCCGACGCTGAAGTAGCGGTTCAGCGCGGCGAACACGATGACCGGCGGGAGCATCATGACGACCGCAACGGCCATCACGTAGCCCCAGTTGGCCGCGTTCTGCTGGAAGAACGTGTTCAGGCCGACCGGCAGCGTGTACTTCGACGAGTCCTGCAGGAACAGGAGCGCGATCAGGTAGTCGTTCCAGGCGAGCAGGAACGAGAAGATCGCGGTGGACAGGATGCCCGGCAGCGAGTTGCGGAGGACGATCCGGGTGAAGCTGCCGAAGACGCTCGCCCCGTCCATCCACGCGGCCTCCTCGAGGGAGATCGGGATGGAGTCGAAGTAGGCCGCCATCATCCAGATCGCCACCGACATGGTCGAGCCGATGTAGATGATCGCGACGCCCTGCAGCGTGTTCACCAGGTTCAGCGCCGCGAAGGTGATGAACAGCGGGATCGCCGCCGTCACCACCGGCAGGGACTGGATGATGAACAGGATCAGCGAGTACGTCGACACGAGCTTGTTCCGCATGCGGGACAGCACGTAGCCGGCGGGTGCCGCGACGGCGACCGCGACGACGACCACCGCGAGCGCCACGAGCAGGCTGTTCGTCAGCCAGATCAGGACGTCCGTCTGCTGGAAGATGCCGACGAAGTTCTCGAAGGTCAGTCCCGTCGCGCTGCTCCCGAGGCCCGGGGTGACCGAGAGGTAGAGCACCGCGAGGATCGGGATGATCACGATGAACGTGATCACGAGGATCAGCAGGAACCGCCACCACTGGCCACGACGGCCGGTCGAGAGGTCCGGCCGCTTGCGGCGCTGCGCTTGCTCCTGGGTGCCGACGGTCGCCGAGGTGGCGCCGCCGGCGGCGAGGATCTGGCTCATTCGACGTTCGCCTTCTTGATCTGCTGGTACAGGACCACGGACACCCCCACGAGGACGACGGTCATGATGAACGCGACCGCGGTGCCAGGGCCCGTCTGGAAGTTCTGGAACGCGTACTGGTAGGCGAGCACGATGAGCGAGGTCGTGGCGTTCTGCGGACCGCCCTGCGTGAGCAGGAAGATCGTCGGGAAGTCGTTGACGCAGAAGATCGTCATGAGCACCCAGCTGATGTAGGTGCTCCTCGAGATGATCGGCAGCGTGACGCCCGTGAAGGTCTGCCAGCCGTTCGCGCCGTCCATCTTCGCCGCCTCGTAGACGTTGGTGTCCACGGAGGCGAGCGCCGACGAGGTCATCATCATCATGAACGGGAAGCTGATCCACACCTTGAAGACGCAGACCACCACCTGCGCCAGCACCGGGTTGCCGAGGAAGTTGGCGTTCCCGGCCCCGAACAGGCTGAGGATCACGGGCACCGGGCTCTGCGGCGTGGCGACGAGCCAGTTCCACGCGGTCGCGGAGACCACGACCGGCACGATCCACGGCAGCAGCAGCAGCACCTTGAAGACGGTGTTGCCCGGGATCTTCGTGCGCAGCAGCAGGGCGAGGGCGAGCCCGATCACCCAGGAGCCGAAGACGCCCGTGATCGTGAAGATCACCGTGAAGAGCGTGCTGGCCCAGAACTGGTGGTTCGTCAGGACGTTCGCGTAGTTGTCGAGCCCGACGAACGGCGCTTCCCACGGAAGCGTGGAGGGGGTCCCGCTCTGCAGCGACTGGAGGATCGCGTAGATGACGGGGAACAGGTTGAGGAGCAGGAGCAGGACGAGCGACGGCAGGGCGAACCCCGTCATGGTGAGGGCGCCGGTGCGCCGCCGCTTCCGCGGAAGCGGGGTGCCCGGCCCTCCGCCGGACACCCCCACTCCGCGTCGTGCCCGCTTCAGTCGCTCCGGAATGGTTTCGACGGCCATTGTCAGTCCCTCCGTCGGGATCCGATGCGAGTGTGGGCGGACAACCTGATTACTTCTTGATGGCCGCCTCGAGCGACTGCTGCAGGGTGGTGAGCGCCTGCTTCGCGGTCGTGTTGCCGGAGAGGATGGCCTGCGTGAACGTCGTGCCGGGCGCGGTGCCGTCGACGGCGGTCACGTTGAGGAACACGGTGTTCTGACCAGGGGCACCCCAGGTCTTCGAGATGGGCTGCCACTCCTTGATGGTCGTCTGGAAGTTCTTGTCCGAGGCGAACACCGGGTCGCTGGCGATCGACTTCAGCACCGGCAGGCCGATGCCCGTCTTCTTCGTCCAGAGCGGCTTCATGTTCTGGTAGTAGTACGTCGCGAACGCCTCCGTCCCCTCCTGGGACGGGTTGTGCTTGTACATCATGATGTTGTTCGGGAAGAACAGCGCACCCTTGCCGCCGGACGGGCCGGTGAGCGGCGAGCCGACGACGAGGTCGTTGCCGACCGCGCCGCCGACGTTCTGCGCGAGACCCGCGGTGTCGAAGCCCATGCCGAACTTCTTCGCCTTGTACTGGTCCTGCGCGTTCTGCGCCGTGTAGGTGCCGGCACGCGGGTCGACGTATCCGTTCTTCACGAGGCCGATGACCCAGTCCATCGCCTGGATGTTCGCGTCGGTGACGCAGGCCGGGTTCTGGCTCGAGTCGAACAGGCCGCCGCCGTTGTTGATCATGTGGCTGACCAGGTTGTGGAAGCCGGTGAAGCCGCCCGCGCCGGAGTACGTGCCGTAGCCGTAGATGCCCTTGGCCTTCAGCTTCTTGCATACGGCCTCGAACTCGGTCCACGACGTGGGCGGCTGCGCGCCGACCGAGTCGAGGATCGACTTGTTGTACCAGAACACGCGCATGTCCAGGTTGTAGGGGATCGCGGCGTAGCCGTTCTTCGTCTTCAGCGTGTCGACGAGGCCCGGGAGGAAGTCGTCGTAGATGCCGTTCTTCTTCCACGTCTCGTAGAGGTGGTCGGCGTAGGCGATCTTGCCCTGCGACTCGAAGAGGAACGCCTGGGTGCCACCGCCGGAGCTGATCGCCGGGTTGGTGTTCGAAGCGACCGCCGTGGAGAACCGCTGGGTGAAGTTCGCCCACTGGATCTCCTGGTACTTCACCGAGGGCAGGCCGCTCTTCGGCTTGTAGGAGGTGGTGATCTTCTGGTCCATCGGGTTGAACGTGGTGCCGCCCCAGGGCATGTTCCAGAAGCTGATCGGCTGGGACGAACCGCCCCCGCTGCCACCCTTGCCGCCACCGCTGCTGCAGGCCGCGAGCAGCGTGGCCGCCGCGATGCCTCCCGCACCGGCGAGCAGGGTGCGCCGGGTGAAACCGGCGCCGCTGGGCTGTGATGCCATTACAGGATCCTCTCCGAGAGCCGCGCCTCTGCCGGCCATCGCATTCGTCGTCGAATAGAAAGTTTCGAAGGTCCGGGGCGCGAACGCCCGTGGTCGTCCTCCTGCGGGGACAGTCTGTGGCGCTCGCCGCTCCCTGTCAACGAAGGACGCGCGGGGAAAGGTTGCGATTCGGGCACTGATCCGGCCCCTCGGAGGGCACCGGCCGCATGCTTCCGCGGCCCTCGCGGCGCCGAAACTTTCGAGGAATCGCTTCCACGTTCTATCGGAGCGCGCCGCGGAGCGGGCGGGGTTAGCGTCGGCGCATGGTCGATCGCGTGCGGCAGCCGACGGTGCACGAGGACGGGTCCATCACGGTCACGGCGGCGATCCGCGTCCGGGTCCCCGACCCCCTCGGGCTGCGTGCGCGGATCGCGCTGCCCCACGTGAACGAGGACGGCGAGGTGTACGTCGGCGACGACGGCGACCACGCGGCGCTCGCCCGCGCCGTGTCGATCGTGCTGGACGCGGCGCCGTTCGCCGCGCTCGGCATCGAGCTCGTCGACAACGCCGTGTCGGCGCCGGGTGCGACGGCGTTCCATCCCCATCTGCCCGACTGATCGGTGCGGTTCAGGCGGGCTCGGCGGGGATGAGGATCCAGAGCACCAGGTAGATCACGGCCTGCGGGCCCGGGAGCAGCAGCGACGCGAGGAAGATCGCGCGGACGAGCCACGGCGCGATTCCGAAGCGGGCGCCGAGTCCGGCGCAGACGCCGGCGAGCACCCGGCCGCGACGGGGGCGGACGAGGGTCGCCATCAGCGGACGGACGGGATCGGAGCGGTCATGGCGGAAGTCAAGCGTCCCCCGAGCCGGGACGGAAGGGGTACGCGCGTCCCCCCGGAAACCTGGGAGAAGGGTCCGGAATCGGCCTCTCTCCTGCCCTGATCCGCCCCGCGGCTCGGCGTGGCGCGCTCCGATCCGTACCATGCAGGGGTGCCCACTACCCCCTCGGGGCGCCGGATCGGGACGATGCTGTCCTCCCTCCTCGCGTTCTTCGCCGTCGCCGGCATCGCCGGCGTGCTCGTCGCCGTGCTGCTCACGCCCGCCGTCGCGCTGTCCGGCGTCGGCGCGAAGCAGGGGATCGGCCTGTTCGAGTCCCTCCCCGCCGACCTGAAGATCGGCGCTCTCGCCCAGCGGACGACCCTCTACGCCACGTCGCACGACAAGCCCGTGCAGCTCGCCTCCTTCTTCAGCCAGGACCGCGTCGTCGTCGGGTGGTCCGCCGTGCCGCAGACGGTGAAGGACGCCGCGATCGCCGGCGAGGACGTGCGCTTCTACCACCACGGCGGGGTGGACGCGAACGGCATCGTCCGGGCCGCCGTCGCCGACCTCCTCGGCCGGTCGCTGCAGGGCGCGTCGACGATCACCCAGCAGTACGTGAAGAACGTCTGCGTGCAGAAGGCGGAGGAGGTCACCGACGCGACGAAGCGGCAGGCGGCCTACGGCGAGTGCACGGATCCATCCGCCGGGCGCAAGCTCCGCGAGATGCGCCTCGCGATCGGGCTCGAGAAGCGGTACACGAAGGACCAGATCCTCCTCGGCTACCTGAACATCGCCGGCTTCGGTGGCCGGGTGTACGGCATCGAGGCCGCGTCGGAGTACTACTACGGGATCCCCGCCGCGCGCCTGTCCGCCGGCCAGGCCGCCGCGCTCATCGCCATCGTGAACAACCCCGAGCACCTGCGGCTGGACGCGAAGGCCAACCTGCCGGCGGCCACCGAGCGGCGCGACCACATCCTCGCGGTCGAGCGCGAGCAGGGCATGATCTCCGAGGCCGCGTACCGCGCGGCGGTCGCCGCACCCGTCGCGCCGCACCTCACCGACCCGCCGACCGGCTGCGACGCCGCGGGCGTCGCGGGGTTCTTCTGCGACTACGTGGTGAAGACACTGCTCGCCGATCCCGCGTTCGGGAGCACGGCGACCGCCCGCGCGGCGAACCTCGAGACGAAGGGCTGGAAGGTCTACACCACG
>JBQCCU010000494.1:0-2480 GCA_051961935.1 Amnibacterium sp.
CGTCCGCACCGGGCTGTTCGGCGCTTCGGAGTCCCTCGTCCCGCTCGAGAACGCGAACTGGGACCGCGAGATGCTGCACGTGGGCTACGACAAGTCCCAGGTGAAGGACGCCCCGCGCGTCGAGGCGGACCGTGAGCTCTCACCCGAGGAGCAGGAGCAGCTCTACAGCTACTACGGCCTCAGCGGCGGCGCGGGCAGGACCGGCACCACCGGGATGAACGACACGACCGGGATGACGGGCACGACCGGTCTTGAGGACCGCGGCATGCGCGACGCCGATGCGACGGGCTTCGACACGACCCGCACGGGCGCGGCCGACATGGGCCGTGACACGTCCGGTCCGAACACCGACGATGCGATGACCCGCTCCGAGGAGCGCCTGAACGTCGGCACGGAGCGGGTGCAGACCGGCAAGGCGCGCCTGCGCAAGTACGTCGTCACCGAGCAGCAGAACGTCACCGTGCCGGTGACGCGCGAGGAGGTGCGGGTCGAGCGCGAGCCGATCACCGACGCGAACCGCGGCGCGGCGATGGACGGGCCGGACCTGTCCGAGGAGCAGCACGAGGTCGTCCTGAACGAGGAGCGCCCCGTGGTCGACAAGGAGACCGTGCCGGTCGAGCGCGTGCGCCTCTCGAAGGAGCAGGTCACCGACCAGCAGAACGTGTCCGCGGATGTGCGGCGCGAGGAGATCGAGACGGACGGCGACGCCACCGGCCGGATCTGATCCACTGACCGCGCGGCGCCGGGGTGCAGGGCCGCCCGGCGCCGCTGCACGTCCGCCCAACCGCGTTCCGCGGCCCATGTCGATCCCCGGGAGGGATCAGCCTCCGCCCCGGGTCCGGCCCTAGGGTCTCGGGGTGCGGTTGAACGGCCTCGGGGTGGCGATGTACCTGCTCATGACCGGGTGGATGCTGCTCGCCTCCCTGGTGCGGGCGTTGATCCTGCTCGAGGCGGGACAGCTCGACGCGCTGCCCTTCGTCGGCGTCGGCCTGGGGCTGCTCGGGCTCGCCGGCATCGGCTTCGGCCGCGTCGTCGACCACGACGAGCCCCACCGACGGGCCCGGGAGCGCAGGCGCGCCGAGATGGCCCGTGCCGCCTCGGGCCGGGGCACGGGGCGCGAGAACTAGGCGCCGTCGCGCACGTCGCGCACGAACCGCTCGACGTGCTCGCGCAGCACATCGATGCGCCGCTGGCGCGCCGCCTCCACGTCGAAGCCGATGTAGGCGACGGGAGGCCGCTTCCGCACGTTCTGCGAGCACTCGAAGTGCGCGCAGACGAGCGTGCCGATCGTGTTGCCGTTCCGTCCCGCCGCGCCGGCGCGCTTCGCCCCGAAGAACACGACGGGGTTCGGCAGCTGCACGTCCTCGCACCAGGAGCACTGGGCGCGGGCGCGCGGTGTGCGCTCCGCCTGCTTGAGCAGCACGCCGACCGGCGCGCCGTCGAGCTCCGTCACGACGTAGCCGAGGGCGGGGATCCGCGGATCGCGCCAGCCGAGGAAGTCGATCCGGTCCCAGGGGCGATCGGCGAGGTCGGGTGGGGGCGTGAGCTGGGCGCGTTCGCGCACGGTGACGTTGACGAGGGAGGAGCGGAGCTCGGGGTCGGTGAGGGGACGCATGGCAAGGCCTGTCTGTCGTTCGCCCCGCCGTCCAGGCGGGGCCGGTTCCAAGGAGGCGGCCGGCGCGCGCGGTGGCGCACCGGGATCCGCGGGGGCGCGCAGCGGCGCAGGGGATGACCGAAGACGAGGACGGGCTATCTCACGTCGGCGCAGGCGGCGCCGACGACCTCCTGACGCCCGCGACGGGCCGAGCGGAGGGACGGATGCACCCCTCGACCCTACGCGTCAGGCGTTCGCGATGGCGAGCAGCACGGCGCCGTGGCAGGGCCCGTCGAGGCTGCACCAGCAGGCCAGGTCGTGGCCGCGCAGCTGCTCCCTGGCCTCCTCGGTGCGCAGCCGGCCGCTGCGCCCGACCGCCGTCGGGATCCACGCCTCGTACGCCGCGATCGCCTCCGGCCGGGTGAGGGGATGGTCGTCGTCGTACTGCGCGAGGCCGCCCCGCTCCCACAGCTCGGGGTCTCGCTCGCGGTGCTGCCCGGGCGTCTCACCGATCACGAAGGGGTTGCCCCAGTAGCCGGGCCGCGCGACCGTGATGGTGCCCTCGGGCTTCCGCCAGCCCTTGGTCCGGTGGAGCTGGATCCGCTGCGGCATGGCCCCATGGTCGTCCCACCCGACGGGTGGTGCCACTTTCTGCGGGTTTGGGGGCGGCAAACCCGCAGAAAGTGGCAACAGCCGAGGGGATGCGCGGGGCCGCCGAGCGGAGGGGAGCGGACCCGCTCAGCGGCGCAGTCGTGCCTTCGCACGGCGGAGCATCTTACCTCCCCGCCAGAGCAGCCGTTCGAGTATCCGAGGCGCATTCGAGATGCCTACCCCGCCGCGGTCGGATAGGTCCCAGTACTTCGAGCGCTTCACGGTGCTCGCGTCG
>JBQCCU010000495.1:0-2367 GCA_051961935.1 Amnibacterium sp.
CCGGGCGCGCGGGGGCGGGCGTGCCGCAGCTCGGGGGGGTGCGCGGCTCGCCCCCCGCCGGCGGCGCGTACGTGCCGGCGATGAGCGACGAGACCGTCATCGTGGCGGAGCAGGGCACCATCTTCCTCGGCGGCCCGCCGCTCGTGAAGGCGGCGACCGGCGAGGTCGTCTCGGCGGAGGACCTCGGCGGCGGCGCGGTGCACGCCCGGGTGTCCGGGGTCGTCGATCACCTCGTCGACGACGACGCTGCGGCGCTCGACCGCATCCGCGACCTGGTCGCCACGCTGCCGTCGCCGCCCGCGGCGCCGTGGGACCGCGCTCCCGTCGAGCCGCCGGCCGTGCCGGGGGGCGACGACCTGTACGCCGCCCTGCCCGCGGACGCCGGCACCCCGCTCGACCCGCGCGAGGTGATCGCCCGGATCGTGGACGGCAGCCGGTTCACCGAGTTCAAGGCCGAGTACGGCACCACCCTCGTCACCGGCTTCGCGCGCATCCACGGGCACCCGGTCGGCATCGTCGCGAACCACGGCGTGCTGTTCAGCGAGTCGGCGCTGAAGGGCGCGCACTTCATCGAGCTCTGCGACCAGCGCGGCATCCCGCTGCTGTTCCTGCAGAACATCACCGGCTTCATGGTCGGCCGCGAGTACGAGGCGGGCGGCATCGCGAAGCACGGCGCGAAGATGGTCACCGCGGTCGCGACCGCCCGCGTGCCGAAGCTCACGGTGGTGATCGGCGGCTCGTTCGGCGCCGGGAACTACTCCATGAGCGGCCGCGCCTACTCGCCCCGCTTCCTCTGGATGTGGCCCGGAGCCCGCATCTCCGTCATGGGCGGTCCACAGGCCGCGTCCGTGCTGGCCACGCTCCGGCGCGACCAGGTCGAGGCGCGCGGGGGCGTGTTCGGCCCAGACGAGGAGGCGGAGTTCGCGGCCCCGATCCTCGAGCGCTACGAGCGCCAGGGGTCCCCCTACTACTCCACCGCCCGGCTGTGGGACGACGGGGTGATCGACCCCGCCGACACGCGCGACGTGGTCGGGCTCGCCCTCGAGGTCTGCGCCGCCGCCCCGCTGCCCGACCGGGCCGCCGCCGTCTACCGGATGTGAGCCGCATGTTCGCCACCGTGCTCGTCGCCAACCGGGGCGAGATCGCCTGCGGGGTGATCCGCACCCTGACCAGGCTCGGCATCCGCTCGGTCGCCGTCTACAGCGATGCGGACGGGGGCGCCCCGCACGTCACGCTCGCCGACGTGGCGGTGCGGATCGGTGGCGCGGCCGCCGCCGACAGCTCTCTGAGCATCCCCGCGGTGATCGAGGCCGCGCGCGCGACCGGCGCCGAGGCCGTGCACCCGGGCTACGGGTTCCTCTCGGAGAACGCCGCCTTCGCCGCCGCGTGCGAGGACGCGGGGCTCGTCTTCGTCGGGCCCCCCGCCCAGGCGATCGCCGTGATGGGCGACAAGATCCGGGCGCGGGAGCAGGTGACCGCCCGCGGCGTGCCCGTCGTGCCCGGGCTCGCGCGGCCGGGCCTCTCCGACGACGAGCTGCTCGCCGCGCTGCCCGGCATCGGCCTCCCCGCCCTGCTGAAGCCGTCCGCGGGGGGCGGCGGCAAGGGCATGCACGTGATCGAACGGCTCGAGGACGCCCCGCACGCGATCGCCGCCGCCCGGCGGGAGGCGGCCGGCGCGTTCGGCGACGACACCCTCTTCGTGGAGCGCTACGTCGCCACCCCGCGGCACATCGAGGTGCAGGTGCTCGCCGACGCCCACGGCACCGTCGTCGCGCTCGGCGAGCGGGAGTGCAGCCTGCAGCGGCGGCACCAGAAGGTGATCGAGGAGGCGCCGTCGGTGCTGCTCGACGCCGCCACCCGCGAGCGGATCTGCGCGGACGCCTGCGAGACCGCGCGGAGCGTCGGCTACGAGGGCGCGGGGACGGTGGAGTTCATCGTGTCGGCGGACGCGCCGGACGAGTACTTCTTCCTCGAGATGAACACGCGGCTCCAGGTCGAGCACCCGGTGACGGAGCTCGTGACCGGCGTCGACCTCGTCGAGCAGCAGCTGCGCGTCGCGGCGGGCGAGCGGCTCGACCTGCCACCCGTGCGCCTCACCGGCCACGCGATCGAGGCCCGGCTCTACGCGGAGGACCCGGCTGCGGGGTTCCTCCCGACCGGCGGCACCGTGCTCGACGTGCGGCTGCCGGAGGGGGACGGGATCCGCGTCGACGCCGGGTTCGGCGTCGGTCAGACGATCACCTCCGACTACGACCCGATGCTCGCCAAGGTGATCGCGTGGGCGCCCGATCGGGACGAGGCGATCGCGCGGCTGCGGCGTGCGCTCGGCGCGACGGTGGTGCAGGGCGTCGGGACGAACGCGGCGTT
>JBQCCU010000496.1:0-2343 GCA_051961935.1 Amnibacterium sp.
GCACCGCCGCGCTGTCCATGCGAGCACCGGGTGTGCTGTCCGTACGGACGACTGTCGGTGGAACAACGCGAACAGTCGTCCGTGCGGACAGCAGACACCGGTGGAGGCGTGCGGTCAGCGGAGGGTGATCCCCTGCAGCAGGCGATCGCGGATCGCGGCGGCGGCCGCGTCGGCGGCCCTCGCCGCGTCGGCGGTCGGCACGACCGCGTGACCGAAGGCGCGCGCGAGCACGGCGTCCGCGAGCGCGGGGTTCTTCGCGAGCACCGGACCGTGCATCCGGGTGCCGAGCAGCGACCCGTGCCGCACCCCGTCGACCCCGCGGCCGTCGCCGACCCCGTGCACGACCCGGCCGAGCGGCGCGACCCCTGGATCGAGCCGGAGGCCGCGGGCGTGGTTCTCGTAGCCGACGAGCCGCCCCTCGGCCGCGTCGACGACGAGGTCGTCGGTGACGCGCACCTCGAGCGGCACGGCGGAGGCGGGCAGCAGCCCGAGCCCCTCGAGCGGCCCCGCGGCGCCGAGGTCGACGCGGGAGCCGAGCACCTCCATCCCGGTGCAGACGGCGAGCAGCGGCACCCCGGCGTCGAGCCACGCGGTGAGGCGCGGGCGGAGGGCGCCGAGCGCATCCCGGATGCGCGGCAGCGCGGAGTCGACGCTCGAGCCGAGCACCACCGCGATCGGGTCGACGGCCGGCTCGGCGCCGAGCGCCACGGGTACGACCTCCGCCTCCTCCCCCGCCCACTCGGCGCGGCGCTGCAGCACCAGCGCGTTCTGCGCGTCCCCGTTCACGTCGGTGAGCTCGGGGTAGAGCGCGACGATCGCCGCGCTCACGAGGTCAGCCCCAGGTGCGCGCGCGTGCGCCGCATCGAGTCCGCGGTGAAGACGATGGTCTTCAGGCCGCGGGCCGGCGCGGGCAGGGACAGGAAGTGGTCGACGGCGGCCGGCAGGTCCGGCTCGATCCGCACCACCTGCACCCCCTGGTAGAGCAGCTGCAGGGCGATCTCCTCCGCCTTGGACCCGGTCACGACGAGGGCGCGGCCGATCCGCGACGCGTCGGCGGACCAGAAGTACGACGGGTCGCGCACGTCGGACCCCATCGCGACGAGCACCTGGTCGAGGTTCTCCTCGAGCTCGTCGACGTTCAGCTGGAAGCTGGCGGGGTTCTGCACGAGCACGAACTCGACGGGCACGCCCCGGACCGTCACGACCTCGCCGCGGCCGAACACGGCGGGCATGGCGGAGATCGCGGCGACCGCCCGCTCGGCGTCGAACGCGTCGCCGAGCACCTGCTGGGCGGCGGTGAGGGCGCCGGCGGCGTCCACGGCGTAGTGCACCCCGCGAGCGGGCACCTGCACCTGGTGCTGCGCGCCGTCGAGCAGGATCGCAGCGGACCTGCCGGCCACGGCCGTGACGAGCGCGCCGTCGGCGTCGGCCGGCCGGATGGTCTCCGCGTAGCCGAGCCCGCGCGGCGCGGCGGCGAGCACCCCGTCGGTGACGCCGAAGCGGCGGACGGGCACGCCGGGGCGGATGCGGGCGAGCAGCCCGTCGTCGCCGTTCACGACGAGGCGCTCGGTCGCGGTCGCGGCGATGCGCCGCAGCATCCCGAGCACCTTCTCCGAGTCGTGGAAGCGGTCGATCTGGTCCGTCATCACGTTCGTCAGCAGCACGACGCGGGACCGGAACCGGTCGGAGAGCAGGGCACCGTGGCCCTCGTCCATCTCGAGGACGGCGAGGTCCGCGTCGATCCGGCCGGTGAGGCTCACGCGCTCGAGCAGCGCGGACGTCAGCCCCTGGCTGATGTTCGCGGTCGACGGGTTGGTGAAGACCCGCTTGCCGTGCGCCTCGAGCACCGCGACGAGCATCTTCGTGGTCGTCGACTTGCCGGCCGAGCCGGAGACGACGACGAGCCCCTCGGGGAACGAGGACAGCACGGAGCCGAGGAACCCCGGTGCGATGCGGTTGACGACGAGGCCGGGGACCGCCGACCCGCCTCCGCGCTTGCGGAGGCGGGCGGCGATCCGCACGCCCCGGCTGATCGTGACGGCCGGGGCCCAGCGGTGCGGCATGCGCCGCTTACTCGCGGTAGTCGCGGAGCGACTGCGACCGCGACGGGTGGCGCAGCTTCGCCATCGTCTTCGACTCGATCTGGCGGATCCGCTCGCGGGTCACCCCGAACGTGTCGCCGATCTGGTCGAGCGTCTTCGGCATGCCGTCGCCGAGGCCGAAGCGCATCCGGATCACGCCCGCCTCGCGCTCCGACAGGGAGTCGAGCAGGCTCTCCAGCTGCTTCTGCAGCATCGTGAAGCCGACCGCGTCCGCGGGCACGACCGCCTCGGTGTCCTCGAT
>JBQCCU010000497.1:0-2568 GCA_051961935.1 Amnibacterium sp.
GAAGAGCACGAACAGGGCCGCCTCCGCCAGCTCGAACGCGATCACGACGGCGATCGCGGCGGCGACGTAGGCGCCCGTGCTCGCGTCGGCGCCCGGTCTGGCCTGCGCCGCGCGCAGCGTCTCCCCGATGCCGGTGATCCCGAGCAGCACCACCAGCACCCCGACGACCGCGGCGCCGACGAAGAGCCAGAACGCGAGATCGAGCCGCCGCCGCGCGGGGTCGGTGGCGCTCATGAGCGGGCGGGAGCCAGCCGCTCGCCCTCCTCCTCGTAGACGTTGAAGCGGTAGCCGACGTTCCGGACCGTGCCGATCAGGCTCTCGAGGTCGCCGAGCTTCGCCCGGAGCCGCCGCACGTGCACGTCGACCGTGCGGGTGCCGCCGAAGTAGTCGTACCCCCACACCTCGCTCAGCAGCTGCTCGCGCGTGAACACGCGGGAGGGGTGGGTGGCGAGGAAGCGGAGCAGCTCGAACTCCTTGAACGTGAGGTCGAGCGGCTTGCCGTGCACCTTCGCCGAGTAGCTCGCCTCGTCGATCACCACGCCGGAGGCCTGGATCTTCGTCGTCGTCTCCGTCAGCGCCATCCGCCCGATCACGAGCCGGATGCGGGCGTCGACCTCGGCCGGCCCGGCCGAGTCGAGCACCACGTCGCTGACGCCCCCGTCCGCGTTGACGGCGGTGAGGCCGCCCTCGGTGAGGATGAGCAGGATCGGCACGTTCACGCCGGTGGCGGTGAGGATCTTGCAGAGCGACTTCGCGCTGGCGAGGTCGCCGCGGGCATCGACGAGGATCGCGTCGCACGACGGGGCGTTCACCAGCTGCGCCGGCTCGGCCGGGATCGCGCGCACCCGGTGGCTCAGCAGCGCGAGCGCGGGCAGCACATCGCCGTCGACCTGCGGGGTCAGGATCAACAGCTGCGCCACGGGGATCCTCCTGGCGGAAGGCGTGCCGCCATAGTAGGGCCAGGGGCCGCCGCGGGCGGATCCCGGCGCCGCTCCGCGCGGGACGGCAGAATGGCCGGATGCGCCTCGCCGAACCGAGATGGTGGGCCGTCGCCGCGGTCTGGGCGGGCACCCTGCTCGCCGTCGTGATCATCACGGTCGCGGTGCCCGGCGCGACGGTGTGGACCGGTCTCACCCTCGCCGGCGCGCTCTCGGTGGTGGTCGGCATGGTCGTCCAGCTCGCCGTCGGGGAGCAGGACGGCTTCGTGCAGCGGATGGTCTGGACGGCCTGCGGGTCCTTCGCGCTCGTGCTGCTCGCCGCGCTCGTCCGCGCGATCGTGGGCGCCTGACGGGGCCCACGCGGCCGCGCCCGGTAGGATCCGCGTCATGCAGCTCGCGATCGAATTCTTCTATCTCGGGCTCCTCGGGCTCGCTGCCCTGGCGATCGCGTTCATCTCGCTCGTCGTGCTCTACAACCTCTTCCGGGGGCAGCGCTGAGGCGCGGGAGCGACCGATGATCGACATCCCCACCGGCCTGCCCGCCGAGCTCGTCCCCCTCTCCTGGCTGCTCGGGGTCTGGGAGGGCACCGGCCTCATCGAGTACGAGATCGGCGACGAGGTCCGCAGGCACGAGTTCGGGCAGCGGGTCAGCTTCAGCCACGACGGCCTGCCCTACCTCAACTACTCCTCCTACACGTGGCTGTTCGGCGAGAACCGCGGCACGGAGGAGGAGGCGCCCACCACGCCGCTCGTCACCGAGACGGGGTACTGGCGGCTCAGCCGTCCGCCGACGGCGGGTGACCCCGGGCCCGGCATGCTGCCCGGCGAGGGGCCGCGGCCGTTCAACACCGCGACGAGCGTCGAGGCGCTGCGCAACGCGTCCGACGGCTTCGACCTCGAGGTGTCCGTCGTGCATCCGACGGGGGTCACCGAGCTGTACCTCGGCCGGGTGAAGGGGCCACGGGTGGACCTCGCCACGGACGCGGTGCTGCGCACCGAGAGCGCGACGGAGTACTCGGCCGCGACCCGCATCTCCGGGCTGGTCGAGGGCGACCTGCTGTGGGCGTGGGACATCGCCGCGCTCGGCCAGGAGCTGAAGACGCACGCCTCCGGCCGGCTCCGCCGCGTCGACTGACCGGGGTTCGCCCCGCGGTCACCCCGGCGTCGCACGCCGTTCACCGGCCCCGCCTACCGTCGGCGCATGTCCCTCGCCGACGGTCATGACGCGCTCGCCGTGCTCGACGCCCTCGACGTGCTGGAGGCGGCGCGCCCGTGCCGGGTCTGCCAGCACGACATGGACCGCTGGGTGACGCCCCGCGGCCGCACCGCCTGGATGTGCCGCAACTGCGGGCAGGTGCAGATCTGACCTCGGGTCCGCGCGGCCCGGTTCCGCGGCGCTCCTAGACTCGACCGCCATGGAGACGGCCGACCAGGTGCGCACGAGCCCGCTGCTGGCGCTGCCGGGCGCCGTGGCCGCGACCGGCCCCGACGCGGGCGTCGCCGCGCACTACGGGGAGCCGCTCCGCGAGCAGCGGGCGCTCGCCGCGGGGGAGGCGATCGTCGACCTCTCGGGCCGCGGCGTGATACGGGTCACCGGGCCCGACCGCCTGTCCTGGCTCGACTCGCTCAC
>JBQCCU010000498.1:0-9784 GCA_051961935.1 Amnibacterium sp.
GGATGTCGCGTCGTCGGATGCGACGAACATCGAGACGTCGATCGTGCGCGACTGCGGCGACTACGTGGTCAACGGCCGCAAGTGGTACATCACCGGCGCGATGAATCCGAACGCGCAGATCTTCATCGTGATGGGCAAGACCGATCCCTCGGCGGAGCGGCACCGCCAGCAGTCGCAGGTGCTCGTGCCCCGCGATACGCCCGGGGTCACAGTGGTGCGCGGCATGCACGTGTTCGGCTACGACGATCACGAGCACGGCGGGCACGCGGAGGTGCGGTTCGAGGACGTGCGCGTCCCCGCGTCGAATCTCGTCGCGGGCGAGGGGATGGGGTTCGCGATCGCGCAGGCGCGGCTCGGGCCGGGGCGGATCCATCACTGCATGCGGGCGATCGGGATGGCGGAGCGCGCGCTGGACCTCGTGCGCGAGCGGGTGGGCGGCCGGACCGCCTTCGGGGCCCCGCTGTCGGAGCAGGGCGTCGTGCGGGAGTGGCTCGCCGAGGCCCGCATCGACCTCGAGGGCGTGCGGCTGCTCGTGCTGAAGACCGCGTGGCTCATGGACACGGTGGGGAACCGGGCGGCGCGGACGGAGATCCAGGCGATCAAGGTGGCGGTGCCCCGCGTCGTGCAGCGGGTGCTCGACCGGGCGATCCAGCTGTTCGGCGCCGCCGGGCTGTCCGCCGACACCCCGCTCGCCGCACTGTTCGCGGCGGTCCGCACCCTGCGGATCGCGGACGGACCGGACGAGGTCCACCTCGCCTCCCTCGGCCGCGCGGAGCTGCGCCGCTGACGCTTGACCGGGGCCCGCGCGGAAGCGCACTGTGGACGCGGGGGGCTCAGGGGGATGCGGCGGTACCGGATCGACAGCAGCGCCATCCGCTCGGTCGGCTATGACGAGGCGAGTCGCACGCTCGAGCTCGAGTTCGGTAGCGGCGCCGTGTACGACTACGACGGCGTGCCGCCCGAGGAGGTGCTCGCGCTGCTCGAGGCGGAGTCCCGCGGCCACTACTTCGAGGAGCACATCCGCGGCCCCTACCCGTACCGGAGGGTCGCCTGAGCGATCAGCCGGGCATCGGCAGCGAACCGCCGCCGTCGATCACGATCGTCTGCCCCGTGATCCACGCCGCGTCGTCCGAGAGCAGGAAGGCGACGGGTCCCGCCACGTCCTCCGGCTCCCCGAGCCGGCCGAGCGGATAGGCGCGCGCGGCCTGCTCCTCCCGGCCCTCGTAGAGGGCCCGGGCGAACCGCGTGCGCACGACCGCCGGCGCGACGGCGTTGACCCGGACGGCGGGGGCGAGCTCGAACGCGAGCTGGCTCGTCAGCGAGATCAGGGCCGCCTTCGTGACGCCGTAGAACGCGATGCCCGGGCTCGCCCCGATGCCGGCGATCGACGCGACGTTCACGATCGCGCCCCCGCGCTCGGCCATGCCGCGGCGGACCGCCTCCCGCGACCACGCGAACGCGCCGAGCACGTTGACGTCGAACATCTTCCGCACCGCCGACTCGTCCACCTCGAGCGCCGGCCCGAAGGCGGGGTTGATCCCCGTGTTGTTCACCAGCAGGTCGACCGGGCCGAACGTCTCCTCGGCGAGGGCGAGGGTCGCGGCCGGCGCATCCGGGTCGTCGCCGCGCCCGACGGCGTACCGCGCCCGCTCCGCGCCGCCGAGCCGTGCCACCGCCTCGGCGAGCGCCTCCTCCTTGCGGGCGGTGATCACCACCCGGGCGCCCTCGGTGACCAGCCGCTCGGCGATCGCGAGCCCGATCCCGCGACTCGCGCCCGTGACCACCGCCGTCCTGCCCTCGAACCGCCGCATCCCGCGTCCCTTCATCCCGGAGCACCACAGCAGGACGACGTTCCATCGGCAGGACGAGAGGGCCGATCTCGTCCTGCTGTCGTGCTCGAGCGCAGCGTACCGAGTGGGCCCAGGGTGTCCGCCGTCCGCGCATCCGCTGGGGGAACGCTCCGACTTCGCCCGTCGGGTTGCACCGGCGGCGCCCGCCGCAGTCCGCTGGAGGGGTGCGTCCCGCCGACGGGGCACCACGCGAGGACGGAGCACCGATGAAAGAACTGCGGATCCTGAAGCCGATCGCGAAGCTCGAGGACGCGGCGTTCCTCGATCCCGTCGTGAACGTCGCCAAGCGGATCGTCGACACCGTCGTGCGACCGCAGGCGCTCCGCGACGTGCTGCACGGGGTGCCGCTCGGTCACCCGCTGCACCCGCTGCTCATCCTCCTGCCCGCGGGTGCCTGGACCTCCGCCGCCGTGCTCGACCTCGTGCCGGGCAGCGAGCGGGCGGCCCGCACCCTCGTCGGGGCCGGTCTCATCGCCGCCGTCCCCACCGCCCTCTCGGGAGAGACGGACTGGTCGGCGCTGCATCCGCAGCAGATGCGCGTGGGGATCGTGCACGCGGCGCTGAACTCGACCGCCATCGCCCTCTACACCGCCTCCTGGTTCGCGCGGCGGCGGGGCGACCACCTGCGCGGCAAGGCGCTGGGGCTCGCCGGCTTCGGCGCGATCGGCCTCGGCGGCTACCTCGGCGGTCACCTCAGCTACCGGCAGGCCGCCGGCGCCAACCACACCGAGTCGGTGCCGCACCGCTTCCCCTCGGGCTGGCAGGAGCTCGGCCCCCTCGAGGACCTGCCGGACGGGGAGCTCGCCCGCAAGCTCGTGAAGGGCCAGCCGCTGCTCGTCCACCGCACCGGCTCGAGCGTGCAGGTGCTCTCGAACACCTGCAGCCACCTGTCGGGGCCGCTCCACCAGGGCGAGCTGAGCACCGTCCCCGGCGAGGGCGCCTGCGTCACCTGCCCGTGGCACCGGAGCACGTTCTCGCTCGAGACCGGCGAGGTCGTGCACGGCCCGGCCACCAGCCCGCAGCCCCGGTTCGAGGCGCGCGTGACCGCGGGCACCGTGGAGGTGCGGCTGCCCGAGCACTCCTGACCGATCGGCGCCATCGCGCCGTTCCGGAGAAACGGACCGACACGCCGCATCCGACGGTCGCGGCCCGGCGTGTCGGCCAAGAACTCCGCAACGACGCGATGAGCGGCGGCTGATCAGGTGCGGCGAGCGTCGCTCCCGGCCGTGCCCGTCAGGTGCGGGAGCGTCGCTCCCGCACGCGCATGTTGACGATGATGGGGCTGCCCTCGAACCCGAACAGCTCGCGCAGCCGCCGCTGGATGTAGCGCCGGTAGCCGGGGTCGAGGAACCCGGTCGTGAACAGCACGAACGTCGGCGGCCGGGTGCTCGCCTGCGTGCCGAACAGGATCCGCGGCTGCCTGCCACCGCGCACCGGGTGCGGGTGCGCCGCCACCAGCTCCGCGAGGAAGGCGTTGAAGCGCCCGGTCGGGATCCGCGTGTCCCACGACTCGAGCGCCGTCTCGAGGGCGGGCACGAGCTTCTCGAGGTGCCGCCCCGTGCGCGCCGAGATGTTCACCCGCGGCGCCCATGAGACGTGGCCGAGGTCCTGCTCGATCTCCCGCTCCAGGTACCGGCGGCGGTCGTCGTCGAGGAGGTCCCACTTGTTCATGGCGAGCACGAGCGCCCGGCCCGACTCGAGCACCAGGTCCACGATCCGCACGTCCTGCTCGCTGATCGGCTGCGTCACGTCGAGCAGCACGACGGCGACCTCCGCGCGCTCGAGGGCCGCCTGCGTGCGCAGGGACGCGTAGAAGTCCGCCCCCTGCGAGAGGTGGGTGCGGCGGCGGATGCCCGCGGTGTCGACGAAGCGCCAGACCCTGCCGCCGAGCTCGATCTGCTCGTCGACCGGGTCACGGGTGGTGCCGGCCTCGTCGGAGACGACGACGCGGGCCTCCCCCGCCGCCTTGTTCAGCAGGCTCGACTTGCCGACGTTGGGGCGCCCGACGAGGGCGACGCGGCGCGGGCCGCCGATCTCCGGCCGCGCGACGGCCGACTCGAGCGGCAGCACGCGCATCACGTCGTCGAGCAGGTCGGCGACCCCCCGGCCGTGCAGGGCGGAGACGGGCCACGGCTCGCCGAGCCCCAGGCTCCACAGCTCGGCCACGAGCGGCTCCTGCCGCGCGCCGTCGACCTTGTTCGCGACGAGGCGCACCGGCTTCCGGCTCGCCCGCAGCATCCGCACGACCCGCTCGTCCGTCGCGGTGGCGCCGACGGTCGCGTCGACGACGAAGAGCACGGCGTCCGCGAGATCCACCGCGATCTCCGCCTGCGCGGCGACGGCGGCGTCCAGGCCCGCCGCGTCCGGCTCCCAGCCGCCGGTGTCGACGAGCGTGAACTCGCGGCCCTCCCACTCGGCGCGGTAGGTGACCCGGTCACGGGTGACGCCGGGCACGTCCTCCACCACCGCCGCGCGGCGGCCGAGGATGCGGTTCACGAGGGCGGACTTGCCGACGTTGGGCCGGCCGACGATCGCGAGCACGGGCAGGGCCGCACCGGCGCCCGCCTCCTCCTCGCGGAGCTCCGCCTCCTCGAGGAACAGGCGGTCCTCGTCGTCCAGCTCGTAGTCCGCGAGGCCGGCGCGCAGGGCGGCCGCGCGGCGCTCCGCGGCGGCCTCGTCGACCGCGGCGAGCCGCTCGCCGAGGTCGTCCGGGCCGAACTCGATCTCCTCGTCGCTCATCGCGGCACCCGCTCGAGCACGAGTCCGACGAGGGCCTCGACGGTGCCGTCGAGATCGAGGTGGGTGGAGTCGAGGGTGGTCACGCCGTCGGCGGCCTCGAGGAAGTCGACGACCTGCGAGTCCTTCGCATCCCGTTCGGCGATCGCCCTGGCGACCGTCTCGTGATGGAGGTCGGGCAGCTGTCTCGCCCGGCGGGCGGCGCGGACCTCCGGGCTCGCGGTGAGCAGCACGCGCACGTCGGCGTCCGGCGCGACGACCGTGGTGATGTCGCGCCCCTCCACCACGACGCCCGGGTCGGCGGCGGCGAGCCGCGCCCGGAAGCCGTCGTTCAGCGCCTCCCGCACCGCGGGCACGCGGGCGATGCCGCTCACCGCCGCGGTCACGCGCGGCTCGCGGATCGCGTCGGTCACGTCCCGGCCGTCGACCCGCACCCAGTGCTCCGCCGGGTCGTCCGCGCTCTCGTAGCGGAATCCCCGCAGCACCCGGATCACGTCGGCCGGATCCTCGGGGTCGGCGCCGTGCTCGAGCACCGCCCACGCGAGGGCCCGGTAGGCCGCCCCCGTGTCCAGGAACCCGAACCCGAGCCTCGCGGCCGCGGCCCGGCTCACGCTCGACTTGCCGCTGCCCGCCGGTCCGTCGACCGCCACGACCACACTCATCCCGCCACCCGCCATCCACGCTGCTGGAGATCCGCCTCGAGTCCCGCCGCCGCCTCCGGCGCCACCTGCACCTCCACGATGCCGATCGGCGCGCCCGGCGAGTGCTCGAGGCGCAGGTCCTCGAGGTTCACGCCGAGGCCGCCGATCTCGGTGAGCAGCCGCGCGAGCTGCCCCGGGGTGTCGTCGATCAGGACGACGAGCGACGCGAGCTTCAGGTCCGCGCCGTGCTTGCCCGGGATCCGCTGCACACCGGCGTTCCCGGCGGCGAGCACGTCCGCGAGGGCGCGGGGCGCACCGGCGGCGGCCGGGTCCGCGAGCGCCTCGATCACCGCATCGAGGTCGTCGCGGAGGTCGGAGAGCACCGGCAGCACGCGGTCGGCGTTGGCGGACAGGATCTGGATCCAGAGGGCCGGGTCGCTCGCCGCGATGCGGGTCGTGTCCCTCAGTCCCTGCCCGGCGAGGTCGGTCGCATGGGCCGGCGCATCGACGAGCCGCGCCGCGAGCAGGCTCGAGACGAGCTGGGGGGCGTGGGACACGACGGCGACGGCGTCGTCGTGCCGCTCGACGGGCAGGCGGACCGGCGTGGCGCCGAGGTCGAGCGCGAGCGCCTCCAGCACGGCGGCCTGCTCGGTCGTGCTCGCCTCGTGCGGGGTGATGACCCAGGGACGGCCGAGGAAGAGGTCGGCGCGGGCGGCGATCGGCCCGCTCCGCTCCCGGCCGGCCATCGGATGCGAGCCGAGGTACCGCTCCACCGGGGCGCCGGCGGCGCGCAGCGCCTTGAGCGGGGCGCTCTTCACGCTCGCGACGTCCGTGACGAGCGCCGTCGGCCGGGCGGCCAGCTCGGCGGCGACGACCTCCGCGGTGCGGTCCGGCGGCACGGCGACGACGACGAGCGCCGGAGCGTCCGCATCCGAGGCCCTGCGGCCCGCGCCGTAGTCGACGGCGAGCGCGAGGGTCGACGGCGAGGCGTCGGCGAGCACCACGTCGACCCCCAGCGCGGAGAGGCCGAGCCCGATGCTCGTGCCGAGCAGACCGGTGCCGACGACACGGACCTGCCCCGAAGTACGGGCGGACACGGTCAGGAAGCCTACCGGTCGGCCCCGGCCTGCTCCCGCCGGGCGAGGGCGAGCACCGCGCCGAGCTCGTCGGGCGTCAGATCCCTGGTCGCACCGAGCTTCAGGTCGCCGAGCGAGAGCGGGCCGAACCGGCGGCGCACCAGCTCCTGCACCGGATGGCCGACCGCGTCGAGCATGCGCCGCACGATCCGGTTGCGGCCGGAGTGCAGCGTGACCTCCACGAGCGTCGCGCCGGGACGCGCCCCGCCCGGCAGGATGCGGGCCCGATCGGCGGCGATGGGCCCGTCCTCGAGCTCGTTGCCGTCCGTGAGGCGCGCGAGCGTCTTCGGGAGCACGCGCCCACGGACCAGGGCGACGTAGGTATTCGCGACCCCGAACGACGGGTGCGCGAGCACGTTCGCCGTCTCGCCGTCGTTCGTGAGCAGCAGCAGCCCCGACGTGTCGGCGTCGAGCCGCCCCACGTTGAAGAGCCGCTCCTCGTACCGGGCGGTGAACCCCGTGAGATCGGGTCGGCCGCGCTCGTCCTTCAGCGAGCTGACGACCCCGGTCGGCTTGTTCAGCATCACGTAGCGCCGCGTCGGATCGATCTGGACCGGCGCGCCGTCCACCGCGACGTGGTCGGTCGCCGGGTCCACGCGCGTGCCCGGCTCGGAGACGACGCGGCCGTTCACCCGGACCCGGCCGGCAGCGATCAGGTCCTCGGCCACCCGGCGCGACGAGACCCCCGCCGCCGCGAGCACCTTCTGCAGGCGCACCCCGTCCGTGGAGCGCTCATCCGGCATGCTCATGGGCTCCTTCCGCCCCGGCGAGCAGCGGCGCGATGGGCGGCAGCTCGTCGATCGACCTCATGCCGAGCGCGACCAGCAGCTGGTCGGTCGTGCCGTAGAGGATCGCCCCGGTCTCCTCCGACCGCCCGGCCTCCTCGATGAGGCCGCGCGCGTGCAGGGTGCGGATGACCGAGTCGACGGACACGGCGCGGATCGCCGCCACCTGGCCGCGGCTCACCGGCTGCCGGTAGGCGATCACCGCGAGGGTCTCGAGCGCCGCCTGGCTGAGCCGTCCGGGCGCCTCGGCGTCCGCGCGCGCCCGCACCGCCTCGTCGTGCTCCACCCGGGCGTAGAGCCGCCACCCCGTCGCGACCTCGCGCAGCTCGAAGCCGCGGCGACGGCCGCCGGAGCGGCCCTCGTAGTCGTCGCGGATGCGCTCGACCGCCTGCCGGACGACCGCCGTCGGCCGGTCGACGGCGGTGGCGATCGTGGCGAGCGGCAGGGGCGCGTCGGCGACCAGCAGCAGCGCCTCGATGCGCGCGTCGAGGTCGGCGAGGTGGGACGGCTGCGCGGGCGGGACGGGCGGGGCCGCCTGAGCCTGCGGCTCCTCCGCCCCGAGGCCGACGCCGGCGAGCAGGAGCGCCACGGGCTCCTGCGGGGTGCGGCGGTCGGTCATTCCAGGTCTCCGAGTCGGTCGAGGAGCGTCTCGTCCCAGTCTGACGCGCTCCAGCGCAGCAGGAGGGCCCCCAGCGGCTCGAGCTGCTCGAACGCGACCGCGCCCTGCCGGTAGAGCTCGAGGACGGCGAGGAACCGGGCCACGACCACGTGCCGGTCGCGGGCGTCGCCGGCGAGGTCGACGAACGACATCGCCGCCCCGCGGCGGAGCATGGCGACCACGTTCGCGGCCTCCGCCCTGAGGCTCACGACGGGGGCGTGCAGGTGGTCGAGCCCGACCGTCGGCGGCGTCCGCTCGGCGAGCGCGGCGGCGGCGAGCGCCGCGAACTGCGCGAGGTCGAGCGGCACCTCCGGCGGCGGCGCCGGGGGCCGGTGCCGGTCCTCGAGCTCGCCGCGCCGGGGATGGCGGGCGGACTCGAGCTCGAGCGCATCCGCGAACCAGGCGGTCGCCTCCTTGTACGCGCGGTACTGCAGGAGCCGGGCGAACAGCAGGTCGCGCGCCTCGAGCAGCGCGGCGCCCTCGGCGTCGACCACCTCGCCCTGGGGCAGGAGGCCGGCGATCTTCAGGTCGAGCAGCGTCGCCCCGACGACGAGGAAGCCGCTCGCCTGCTCGAGGTCGACGTCGTCGCCGAGGCTCGCGAGGTGCGCGAGGAACTCGTCCGTCACGGCGGACAGCGCGAGCTCGGTGATCTCGAGCTCGTGCCGGCCGATCAGGTCGAGCAGCAGGTCGAACGGGCCGTCGAACTGGCCGATCCGGACCCGGAATCCGCCGTCGTCGGGATCGGTCAAGCCACGGCGCCGCGCGCGACCAGCTCGCACGCGAGCTGGCGGTACGCGTGGGCCGCGCTGTGCTCCGGCGCGTACTCGAGGATCGGCTCCCGCGCGACGGAGGCGTCCGGGAACTTCACCGTGCGGCTGATGACCGTCTCGAGCACGTCCCGCTCGAAGGCCTCCACGACGCGGTCGAGCACCTCGCGCGAGTGCAGGGTGCGCGGGTCGTACATGGTGCCGACGATGCCGTCGAGCTCGATCGCCGGGTTCAGCCGGTCGCGCACCTTCTCGATCGTCTCGACGAGCAGGGCGACGCCGCGCAGGGCGAAGTACTCGCAGGCGAGCGGGATGAGCACCCCGTGCGCGGCGGTGAGCGCGTTCACGGTGAGCAGGCCGAGCGAGGGCTGGCAGTCGATGAGCACGACGTCGTAGCGGTCCGTCACCCGGCGGAGGACGCGGGCGAGGGTGTGCTCGCGAGCGACCTCGTTGACGAGGTGCACCTCGGCCGCGGAGAGGTCGATGTTCGCGGGGATGATGTCGAGCCCGGGGATCTGGGTCTGCTGGATGGCGACCTGGGGGTCGCGCTCCGACCCGAGCAGCAGGTCGTAGATGGTGGGGACGTCGTCCGTCTCGACCTTGAGGTTCGCGGACAGGGCGCCCTGCGGGTCGAAGTCGATGAGCAGCACGCGCCGGCCGTAGGTGGCGAGCGCGGCGCCGAGGTTCACCGTGGTGGTCGTCTTGCCGACGCCGCCCTTCTGGTTGCACAGAGCGACGACACGGGCGGGGCCGTGACCGCGGAGCTCCGGCGGGACCGGGAACTCCCGGCGCGGCCGACCGGTGGGGCCGACGGGCAGATCGACCTCGGTCGTGACCAGGGTGGATTCGAGGGTGCTGGTGTTCGTCATCCCGACGTCCTTGCTCAGACTCGTGCGCTGGTGGGTGGGTCGAGGCGACCGTACCCACGGCTGTCCCCGATCGGGGGAGGCTCGCCGCGCGGCGCGCCTCCCGGCGCACGACACGCCGGGCATCGGCCGACCGTCAGCGAGCGAGCAGGCGCCGTTCACGAACGCACGCGTCGAGCGGGCAGTGAGCACGACAGCAGGACGGAATCGCTCCGGCAGGACGAATTCGTCCCCCATGTCCTGCTGAAGCGACATCGTCCTGCTGACGTGCGCACCTCCCCGGGATCAGCGGGCGCGGGGATGCGCCGTCGTGTACACGTCGCGGAGGCCGTCGACCGTCACGAG
>JBQCCU010000499.1:0-5931 GCA_051961935.1 Amnibacterium sp.
CTTCTTCACCCGGGCGCGCTCCGAGGGCAACGAGCTCGGCTACGACACGATCGCCGCGGCCGGCCCGCATGCCTGCATCCTGCACTGGACCCGCAACGACGGGCCCGTCGTGCCGGGCGACCTCGTGCTGATGGACGCGGGCGTCGAGATGCCGAGCCTCTACACGGCCGACATCACCCGCACGTTCCCGGCGAACGGCCGCTTCTCCCCCGTGCAGCGGGAGATCTACGAGGCGGTCCGCGAGGCGGCGGACGCCGCGTTCGCGATCGTGAAGCCCGGCATCGTGTTCCGGCAGGTGCACGAGTCCGCGATGGCCGTGATCGCCGAGAAGGTGCGCGGCTGGGGCCTGCCGAAGATCGATCCGTCCGTGCTGACGGGCCTCGAGGGGCAGGCGCACCGGCGCTACATGGTGCACGGCACGAGCCACCACCTCGGCCTCGACGTGCACGACTGCGCGCAGGCGCGCAAGGAGTTCTACGTCGACGGCACCGTTCAGGAGGGCATGGTCTTCACGATCGAGCCGGGCCTCTACTTCCAGCCCGACGACCTCACCGTGCCGGAGGAGTTCCGCGGCATCGGCGTGCGGATCGAGGACGACGTGCTCGTCACGGCGGACGGCTGCGAGAACCTCTCGGCCGGCATCCCCCGCACGGCGGACGACGTCGAGGCGTGGCTCGCGGAGCGCGCGAAGGCCTGACGTCACTCAGGCGGGACCGCGCTCAGGCCGTCGGGCCCACCGGGGGCTCGCCGACGCCCTCGTCGTGGATGGTCGTCCGCGGCGTCGTGGTGCCGCCGTACCCGACGCCGAGGATGTTCCGCGCCCGGTTCGCGGCCTCGGGGTCGACGACGAGCGAGTAGCTGGACGCGACGACCTGCATCACCGAGCTGAAGTCGCGGCGGTTGCGGGTGATCGCGTAGCTGATCAGCCCGAACAGGATGCCGAACGCGGCACCGAGCAGCACCGCGCCGACGAGGTAGCCGATGCCCGGGTTCGCCCGGGTGGAGAAGATGAGGGTGACGAGGCCGAGGAAGAGGCCGAGCCACAGCCCGGAGGCCGCCCCGGCGCCCGCGGCGCGGCCCCAGGAGAGCCGGCCGGTGACCCGTTCCACGCTCTTCAAGTCGTTGCCGACGAAGGAGGCGGCCTGCACGGGGAAGTCCGCGTGCGCGAGCCGGTCGACCGCCTCCTGCGCGCCCTCGTAGGAGTCGTAGGTCGCGATCACCTCGCCGCTCGGCGGCTTGGGGAACGCCATGCGGCGGGACGTCCCGAACGGGCCCTGCGTGCTGGTCACGCCGGGAGTATCCCACCGCCCGCCTTGGCGGGTTCAAGGGCCGCCCATGACTAGCCTTGGCCGATGTGAGTACGACGCGCATCTTCGTGGCCCGGCTGGCCGGGTGCGCCGTCTTCGACCGCCAGGGCGACCGGCTCGGCCGGGTGCGCGACGTGGTGGTCGTCTACCGGCGGTCCGACCCGCCCCGCGTCGTCGGGATGGTCGTGGAGATCCCCGGTCGCCGACGCGTCTTCCTCTCCATCGGCCGCATCGTGTCGATCGGCTCCGGCCAGGTGATCACGACCGGGCTGATCAGCGTGCGCCGCTTCGAGCAGCGGGCGAGCGAGACGCGCATCCTCGCCGAGATGCTCGGCCGCCGCGTCGCCCTCACCGACGGATCCGGGGACGCCACCATCGAGGACGTCGCGATCGAGGAGGTCGGGCCCGGCGAGTGGGAGGTCTCCCAGGTCTTCGTGCGCCGGCCGAAGACGAGCCCCTCCCCCTTCGCCAAGGGCGCGACGATGTTCGTGAAGTGGGCGGAGGTGCGCGAGCGCAGCCGCGGCGGGCAGGGCCAGTCCGCGACGCAGCTCATCCAGAGCTACGCGGACCTGCAGGCCGCCGACCTCGCCTCCACCCTCCTCGACCTGCCGGAGCAGCGGATGCTCGAGGTCGTGCAGGAGCTGCCCGACGAGCGGCTCGCGGACGTGCTCGAGGAGATGCCGGAGGCGTCCGGCGCCCGCATCCTCGCCGCCCTCGGCGACGACCGGGCCGCGGACGTGCTCGAGGCGATGCAGCCCGACGACGCCGCCGACCTGATCGCCTCCCTCCCCGACGAGCGCAGCGAGGCGCTGCTCGACCTGATGGAGCCGGACGAGGCCGAGGACGTCCGCACGCTGCTCACCTACGACCCGGACACCGCGGGCGGCCTCATGACCACCGACCCGATCGTCCTGTCGTCCGACGCGACGGTGGCGGAGGGGCTCGCGCTGATCCGGCGGCACGAGCTCGCGCCCGCGCTCGGTGCGGCGATCTGCATCACGCTGCCGCCGTACGAGCCGCCGACGGGCCGCTTCCTCGGCATCGTCCACTTCCAGCGGATGCTGCGCTACCCGCCGCACGAGCGGATGGGCACGCTGCTCGACACCTCGACGGAGCCGGTGCGCGCCGAGACCTCCGCGGCGGAGGTCTCCCGCATCCTCGCCTCCTACAACCTCGTGCAGGTGCCGGTCGTGGACGCGAGCCACCGGCTCGTCGGCGTGGTGACGGTCGACGACGTGCTCGACCGCCTGCTGCCCGACGACTGGCGCTCGAGCGACGTCGACGACGGATCGGGCGTGCCCTCACGCCGTCCGTCGACCGACACCGCGGCGATCCTGACCCGGCCGAGAAGGACCAACCGTGGCCGCGCCGGCTAGGCGGCAGCGGCGGGACATCGACCCGCTCGAGGAGCCGAAGGGCCTCGGCCGCCGGCGGTCGTCCCGCCCGAACCGCGACGTGTTCGGGCGCTTCTCCGAATCGTTCGCCCGCGCGATGGGCACCTCGTGGTTCCTCGTCGGGATGACGGTCTTCGTCGTGATCTGGCTCGTCTGGAACAGCCTCGCCCCGGCCGGCGTCCAGTTCGACCCGCGGGCGACGAACTTCACGCTGCTGACCCTCATCCTGTCGCTGCAGGCCTCCTACGCCGCGCCCCTGATCCTGCTCGCGCAGAACCGGCAGGACGACCGCGACCGCGTGCAGGTGGAGCAGGACCGGCAGCAGGCGCAGCGGAACCTCGACGACACCGAGTACCTGGCCCGCGAGATCGTCGCGCTCCGGCTCCTCGTCCGCGACATGGCGTCGAAGGACTTCGTGCGCACGGAGCTGCGGGGGCTGCTCGAGGAGCTCGACAAGCGCGAGGCCGAGCGGGCGGCGGGCCCGGCGACGGGCTCGTGACCGCCCTCGCCGACGCGGTCCGCGAGGCGGTCGGCCGGGTGCGGGACCCCGAGATCCGCAGGCCCATCGCCGAGCTCGACATGGTCGACGCCGTCGAGGTCGAGGGCCGCACCGCCCGCGTCGCCCTCAGCCTGACCATCACCGGCTGCCCGGCCGCCGACCGCATCGAGGCGGAGGCCCGCGCGGCCGCGCTCGCCGTGCCCGGCGTCGACGCGGTCGAGATCGTGCTGGACGTGATGGCGCCGGCGCGCCGGGCCGCGCTCGTGGAACGGCTGCGCGGCACCCGCGTCTCGCCGTTCGGGCCCGACTCGCTCACCCGGGTGATCGCGGTGACGTCCGGCAAGGGCGGCGTCGGCAAGTCGACGGTCACGGCGAACCTGGCGGTGGCGCTCGCCGCCGCCGGTCGGTCGGTCGGCGTCGTCGACGCGGACGTGCACGGCTTCTCGATCCCCGGCCTCCTCGGCATCGCGCCGGACACCGCCCCCACCAGCCTCGACGGGCTGATCCTGCCGCCGGTCGCGCACGGCGTGAAGGCGGTCTCGATCGGGATGTTCCTGCCGCCGGACGACCGCACCGGCGCGGTCGCCTGGCGCGGCCCGATGCTGCACCGCACCCTGAACCAGTTCCTCACCGACGTGCACTTCGGCGACCTGGACGTGCTGCTCGTCGACTCGCCGCCCGGCACCGGCGACGTCGCGATCTCGCTCGGGCAGCTGCTGCCGTCGGCGGAGGTGCTCGTCGTCACGACCCCGCAGCCCGCCGCCGCCGACGTCGCGGTGCGCTCCGGCCTCGTCGCGCGACGGCTGGGGCAGCGGGTGCTCGGGGTCGTGGAGACCATGGCGCCCGCACCGCTGCCGGACGGGAGCGTGCTCGACCTCTTCGGCGCGGGCGGCGGCGCGGCGGTCGCCGAGCGGCTCACGACCTCGGACGAGCCGGTCCCGCTGCTCGGGTCGGTGCCGCTCAGCGCGGTGCTCCGCCGCGACGGCGACGCGGGCACGCCCGCCGTGCTGCACGACCCGGCGGATCCCGCCTCGATCGCCCTCGCCGGCATCGCGGCGGCCGTCGGCGCGCGGCCGCGCGGGCTCGCCGGCCGGACCCTGCCGGTCCGTCCCGCCGGGACCCGCTCGGGGGCCTAGGTCGCCTCGGGGTCGAAGACCGCCGCCTCACCGCGCACCCGGCGCGGCGCCTCCTGCCGCTCCACGTACTCCGGCTCCGGCTCGGGCGCGGGCTCCTCGTCCTCGAGGGGCTCGAGGAGGGCGTCGCGGATGATGCGCCGCGGGTCGTACTGCCGCGGGTCGAGGCGCCGCCACTCCTCCTCGTCGAAGTCCGCGCCCATCTCCTCCTTCACGCGCTCGCGCGTGTCGTCGATCATCCGACGGGCGGTGCGCACGAAGCGGGCGAGGCGGCTCGCGTAGTCGGGCAGCTTCTCGGGCCCGATGAGGAAGAGCGCGATCACCCCGATCACGAGCAGCTTCTCGAACCCGAAACCCATGCAGGAAGCGTAAGCGCCGGACGCGTTCCGCGGCGCCCGCTCGCCGGATCGTGCCGCCGATAGGCTTCCGTGGATGCCCGACAGCACCACCGGCGCCGTGTTCGCCGACGCCTTCGCCGACGAGGACGACGCGATCCTCGGCGCCCGCGACGCGTCGGCCCAGTTCGGGATCGACCCGGTGTCGCCGGCCGTGGGTGCCGCGCTCGCGGTCACCGCCGCCGCCCGCCCCGCCGCCTCGATCGTGGAGATCGGCACCGGGGTCGGCGTGTCGGGCCTCTGGCTGCTGCGGGGCGCGCCCACGGCGCAGCTCACGACCATCGACGTGGACCTCGACCAGCACCAGGTGGCGCGGGGCGTCTTCGCGACGGCGGGGCACCCCAAGCAGGTGCGGTTCATCACGGGCGACGCCCGGGAGGTGCTCCCCCGGATGAACGACGACTCGTACGATCTCGTGCTCGTCGACGCGGACTGGGAGTCGCTCGCCCTCTACGTGGAGGCGGCCCTGCGCATCGCCCGCGTGGGCGGGACGGTGCTCGTCGCCCGCGCGATGCAGGGCGGCAAGGTCGCCAACCCGGCCCGGCGCGACCGGGTCACGACCGCGTACCGGGAGCTGCTCAAGGCCGTGCGCCTCCGCGACGACGTGCTGCCGGCGCTGCTGCCCGTCGGGGACGGCCTGCTCCAGCTCGTGCGCCGCTGAGCCGCGGCGCGCGAGGGTTCGGAACGCTCGGGCTCAGCCGATCGCGTTCGAGAGCGCGTCGCGGAGCTCCTTGGTCTCGGCGTCGTTCACCTACACCACCAGGCGGCCTCCGCCTTCGAGAGGCACACGCACGATGATGAGGCGCCCCTCCTTGACCGCCTCCATCGGACCGTCACCCGTGCGCGGTTTCATCGCCGCCATGCGAGCACCCTCTTCCTTGTTCCAAGAACGATCCCATTATCCCCTACGGCGGCCGCCACACCCAAATGCCGGGGACACGAGGCCCTGATCAGGGCACACTCCAGTACACCTGGAAGGGCCCGTAGGTGCACCAGAGCCAGAGCGCCTGGAGGGCGATCGAGGCCACCAGCAGGGCCGCCTTCGCCGCCGCACGCCGCGGCACGAGCGCCCCCGTGAGGGGCGCGAGGGGCAGCAGCAGCCGGAACAGGCTCGACTGCGGGAAGAACACGGCGAGCAGGTAGAGGACGTAGCTCGCGCTCCAGAGTCGAAGCTCCACGCCCAGGCGGCGCACGTGCGGCTCG
>JBQCCU010000500.1:0-3053 GCA_051961935.1 Amnibacterium sp.
GTCCCCGGGTGTCGCACCCACCGGCATGTGGAGCGGGATCAGGTCGCGCGGCGGCATCGGCGCCGAGCCGCGCACGACGACGACGCTGCGGAAGAGCTCCTCGACGAGGGCGGCCGCCTCGGGATCCACGGCGCCCTGGCCGGAGATCACGCCGCGGAGGAACCAGCGGGGGCCGTCCACGCCGACGAATCGGGCGATCCGGGACACGGGCGGCTGGCCGGGACCGGCCTGCGCCGGGATCTGCGCGAGCAGCTCCGGCCCGAGCGGCCCGTCCACGATGCGGGTGGAGCCGCCCTGGGACAGGATCTGCTGCTGGATCTGCTCGCGGATCTCGTGCCAGAGGCCGCTCGACCGCGGCGCGGCGAAGGGCTGCACCTGGAGGCTCGAGTCGGCGAAGTCCAGGCCGACGGCCACGACGCGGCCGGTGCCCTCCTCCACCTCCAGCCGCAGGCCGAGGCCGTCGCGGGGCACGATCTTCACCCCGCCGAGGTCGACGTAGGGGCGGACGGCGTTCGCCTCGCTGTCGTCGAACGGCCCGTGCACCGCCCGGTCCGCGGGCGCGGACTTCGGCTGCGGCGGCAGCTCCGTCTCGTCGGTCATGCGACGTCCCCTTCCCGGCCGGTGCCGGTCGATCCGAACCCGGCGCTGCCGCGATGGCTGCCGGGCAGCGCCGCCACCGCGACGAATCGCACGGCGGGCACGGGCAGCACGACGAGCTGCGCGATCCGGTCCCCGACCGCGACATCGTACGGCTCGCGCCGGTCGGTGTTGAGGAGGGTCACCCGGATCTCGCCGCGGTAGCCCGCGTCGACGGTGCCCGGCGCGTTCACGATCGTGATCCCGTGCCGGGCGGAGAGGCCGCTCCTCGGGAGGACGAACGCGAGGTGCCCGGTGGGCAGCGCGATCCTCAGGCCGGTGCCGATGGTCGCCCGCTCCCCCGGCTCGAGCCGCACCGCCTCGGCGGCGGCGAGGTCGATGCCCGCGTCGCCGGGATGGGCCGGGCCGGGCGGCACGGCGCCCTCGACGAGGACCTCGATCACGACGCGAGGGTACCGAGCGGGCGCTGGGAGCACGTGCGCCGGCCCGCAGGTGGTCGAATGGACCCGTGCCGGTCTACCGCGAACGCCTCGTGCCCTCGCCGGGCGTCCTGATCGCCTGCCTCGTGCTCGCCCCGATGGCGCTGCTCGTGCTGCTGCCGATCACCCCGGTCGGCGGGGTGATCGCCGCCGTCGCGGTGCCGGCGCTCGCGATCGTCGCGCTCGTGGCGGGCTCGCCCGTCGTCGCCGTCGCGGACGGCGAGCTGCGGGCGGGCCGCGCGCACATCGACGTCGGCCTCACCGCGCAGGCGGAGGCGCTGCGGGGACCGGCGGCGACCGCCGCCCGCGGGGTCGAGCTCGATGCGCGGGCCTGGACCGTCGTGCGCGGCTGGATCGACCCCGTCGTGCGCATCCCGCTCACCGATCCGGACGATCCCGCGCCGTACTGGCTCGTCTCCAGCCGCCGCCCCGACGCGCTGGTCGACGCGCTCCAGGAGGCCCGGCTGGCCGCCGCCCGCGGGCGCTGACGGGCCGCCCGGCCGCTCGACGGGTGGAGCGGGCGCTCGTCCCTGCGCCGGCGGAACGACGGTGAACCGACGAGAAGACGGTGATCCCGGCGCGATCGCACCGTCATTCGGGCGGATCGCCGTCGTCTGGTCGCGACGCCCGGACGCCGATGCGTCGCCCGCGGGCCGAAACGACGAAGCGCGCCCCGAGGGGCGCGCCTGTCAACCGTGGAGGGCCTGGATCAGGCCTCGCATTCGCGGCAGATCGGGCCGAGCTTCGACTCGTGGTCGAGCTGCGAGCGGTGCTTCACGAGGAAGCAGCTGACGCAGGTGAACTCGTCCGCCTGCGGCGGCAGCACGACGACGTCGAGATCGAGGTCCGACAGATCCGCGCCCGGCAGCTCGAAGCCACCGGGGTTGTCCGCGTCCTCCACGTCCACGACACCGGACATCGTGTCCGGCACGCGCTCCTTCAGCGCCTCGATCGAGTCGGAATCGTCATCCGTCTTGCGTGGGGCGTCGTAGTCGGTCGCCATTCGATTCCCGTCCTCGTTCTCTCTCGTCGCAGCCCGCCGGCCGGGGTGTCCGGCGCGCGAAGCGGCGACAGTATGCATGAGGCGGAATGCCGATGCAAACGCCTCGGACCGACGCGTGTTCTGCGGGATCCGCGCGGGGAACATCCGGCACACCCCGCGTATTTCCTGGGGATCCGCCGGGGCCGTGGCATCCTGGCCGACGCCGCGTGCGGGTGCACGCCGACGAGGGGGGAACGGATGCTCACGCTCAGCGTGATCGGCGTGGAGGACGGCGCGATCATCGCCGCCGCGCCGACGGGTGAGCGGTACCGCGTGCCCGTCGACGACGACCTGCGCGCGAAGCTGCGCGAGGCCCCGCCCGCGCCGGCCGAGCGGCGCCTGTCGCCGCGCGAGATCCAGGCGCACGTCCGCGCCGGGCTGTCGCCGCAGCAGGTGTCCGCGCTCACGGGGGCGCCCGTCGCGTACATCGAGCGGTTCGTGGGGCCGGTCCTCGCGGAGCGGGAGTACGTGTCGGAGAGCGCCCGAGCCGTCCGGCTGCCAACGGAGACCGAGGGCGCGCGCCCGAAGACGTTCGGCGCGGTCATGGCGGAGCGGCTCGCGGCCCTCGCGGCGACCGGCGTGCGCTGGTCGAGCACCAAGGAGACGGCCGGCTGGATCGTCGCCCTGACCTTCACCGCCGACGGGATCGACCACGACGCGCGCTGGCGCTTCGACCCGAAGCGGATGCAGCTCACCCCCGAGAACGTGGAGGCGGCGACCCTCTCGCAGCAGGGCACGCCGGCCGCCCTCACCCCGCGCCTGCGCGCGATCGAGCCGACCGCGCCGATCACCGTCGTCACGCCCGGCGGACCGGCGGACGTGCCGGAGCCGGCCCCGACGCCAGCGCCGGACATGTCGCGCTTCGACAGCGCGATCTTCGCCTTCCCCGACCTGAAGAAGCAGGGGCAGCAGGGCACGGAGCAGCCCGACCAGCG
>JBQCCU010000501.1:0-4147 GCA_051961935.1 Amnibacterium sp.
CGTGCTCGGCGCCGCCGGCACCGTCGTCGCCGACGGGTCCCCTGGCGCCGTGCTCGAGGCGCAGGGCGCGGCGCTGGCCGACCAGGGCGTCTGGGTGCCCGGCCGCGAACCCGTCCTCGATCGGGCCCCGCTGCCGGACGCCGCGCCCGCGATGTCGACCGACGCCCTCGTCGTGGGGCGCGACCGGCGCCCGGTCCTCGCGGTGCCCGATCTCGCGCTGCCGTCCGGCCGGCTCACCGCCCTGACCGGGCCGAACGGCGTCGGCAAGACGACGCTCGCGCTCACCCTCGGCGGCCTGCTGCCTCCCGTCGCCGGCCGGGTCGTGCCGGCGCCCGCGCTCGCCGGCGGCCTGCGCGGCGCACCGGCCGCGTGGCGGTCGCGGGACCTGCTGGGGCGCGTCTCGGTGGTGTTCCAGTCGCCGCAGCACCAGTTCCTCACCGGGACCGTGCGCGACGAGCTCGCCGTCGGGCTGCGCGCGCTCCGACGTCCCGCGCGCGAGGTCGCCGCGCGCGTCGAGGAGCTGCTCGAGCGGCTCGACCTGGCGCGGCTGGCGGAGGCGAACCCGTTCACCCTCTCCGGCGGCCAGCAGCGGCGGCTGTCGGTGGGCAGCGCGCTCGCCGTGCCGCCCCGGCTGCTGCTGCTCGACGAGCCCACCTTCGGTCAGGACGCCCGCACCTGGGCCGCACTCGTCGCGCTGCTGCTCGAGGCCGTGGCGGACGGGGCCGGCGTGGTCGCCGCCACCCACGACGCCGAGCTCGTGGCCCTCGCCGACGGCCGGGTGGGCCTCGAGCCCGACCGGGCGGTGCTGCGATGAGCCCGCTCGCCGAGCGGATCAACCCGCTCACCGCCATCGGCGTGGCGCTGCTCGTGGACCTGGTGCTCCTCGCGAGCGTGGACGTGGTGACCGCCGCGGTCGCCGTGCTCGCCGAGCTGCTCCTCGCACCGCTCTCGGGCATCCCGGTCCCGCGGCTGCTGCGGCGCGCGACCGTGCTGCTGGCCGCCGCCGCGGTCGCCGGCGCGACGATCGCCCTGTACGGCCGCACGTCGGGGGCGGTCCACCTGAGCTGGGGTCTCGTGGTCGTGAGCGACGGCTCGCTCGCCCTCGCCGCCGCGACCGCGCTCCGCATCCTCGCGATCGGGCTCCCGGCGGCGATCCTCCTCGCCGGCATGGACGCCACGCGCCTCGCGGACGCGCTCGGGGCGCGCCTGCACCTGCCGGCCCGGTTCGTGCTCGCCGGGCTCGCGGCCGTGCGCCTCGTCGAGGTGTTCGGCGAGGACTGGCGCACGATCGCCCTCGCCCGGCGCGCCCGGGGGATCGGCGACGCGGGCCGCATCCGCCGCCTGCCGTCGCAGGTCTTCGCGCTGCTCGTCGTCGCGCTGCGGCGCGCGGGCCTGCTCGCCACCGCGATGGAGGCGCGCGGTCTCGGCGCCGCCGGTCACCGCACGTGGTCGAGGCCGTCGACGTTCGGCCGCGCGGACCTCGCCGTGCTGCTCGCGGGCGTGCTCGTCGCCGCGCTCGCCGTCGGCGTTGGGCTCGCGACCGGGAGCTACCGTGTCGTCCTCACCTGACCCGCGCATCGGCGCCGCGGCGCTGCTCGCCCGCATCCGCTCCCGCATGGGGCGGCGCGGCGTCCTGCTGCTCGACGGCCGGTCCGGCAGCGGCAAGACGACCCTCGCGGACTGGCTCGCCCCCCGCCTGGGTGCGCGTGTGCTGCGGATGGAGGACCTCTACTGCGGCTGGGACGGGCTCGACGACGCCGCGCGGCTGCTCGCCGACCGGGTGCTGCCGGCCTACGCCGACGGGCGGGTCGCCGAGTGGCCGCGCTGGGACTGGGCGGCGGACCGCACCGACGGCGTCGGCCGGCTGCTGCCGTGCGGCCCGCTGCTCGTCGAGGGGTGCGGCGCCCTCACCGCCCGCTCGCGCCCGTTCGCGGCCGTGGCGCTGCTGCTCGACGTCGACGACGCCGTGCGGCACGCCCGCATCCGCCGGAGGGATCCGGCGAGCGCGCTGCCAGGGCATCGCCGGTGGGCCGTGCAGGAACGGCGGCAGCGCGCGCGGGAACCGATGCGGGCGCTCGCCGACCTCGTGCTGCCCGGCGGGGTACGACTGCCCGCCGCCCTGCGATTCGACAGCGGTCTGCGCTAGCGTCGGCGGCCATGAGCGAATCCACCTCGTCCGCCGAGCCCGACCGCTACGTCGCCGAGTACCTGGACGGGCCGCTCGAGGGCACGACCGAGCACCGCTACCTCGTCGACGGCGAGCCCGAGCAGCGGGTCACCCAGGTCGCGCTCGTCGACGGCACCGACGCGCTGTTCGACTACGTCGCCGGCGAGAGCCGCGTGCTGAACGGCGAGCGGTACGTGCGGTTCCACTTCGACGCGAAGGACAGCGACACCCTGCAGGGGCAGGCCGACCCGAACGAGCGCTCCCGTCACCTCTGACGGCGCGTCCCGCCGCGGCGGCGCCCCCGTCCGGGCGCTTCCCGACATTCCGGGCGTCTTTTCGCGCCCGTCCTGTCGCAAGCCGCCCGGCTCAGGCGTGCCGGTCCGCTCGGATGGTCACGCCCACCCGAGCTCGTGCAGGCGGTCGTCGTCGATGCCGTAGTAATGGCCGATCTCGTGCACGAGCGTCGTGTGCACCTCGTCGCGCAGCTCGCGCTCCGTCTCGCAGGCCGCCAGGTGCGGCAGCCGGAACACGACGATCCGGTCGGGCAGCTCGCCGAACCCGTACCGCCCGCGGCGGGTGAGGTCGACGCCCTCGTAGCGGCCGAGCAGGTCCTCGCCGTCGTCGGGTTCGTCCTCGACGACGAACGCGACGTTCTCGAGCCCGTCCAGCATCTCGTCGGGGAGCAGATCGAGCTCCTCGACGACGAGCCGCTCGAACTCCTCCTCGGACAGGCGCACGGCACGCACGCTAGCGTTCGTCGTCACGCGGCGCGGCGGAACCGCTCCCGGTCGTGCCGCGCGGCGAGGCGCCGCTCCACGCGGGCGGCCACGCGCGGGTAGGCGCCCTCGACCTCGGGCCGCCGGGCGAGCCGCTCGAGGTGCTCGTAGTAGCGGGACGGGCTCATCCCGATGCGGTTGCGGATGGCGTCCACCTTGGCGGGGGTGTGCTGCGGGTTGCGCTCCTCGAACTCGAGGAGCCGGATGTCCTGGTGCGTGAGCATGCCGGCAGTGTCGAACACACCTCCGACATCGCCCGTGCCCGGGCGTGTTCCGCCCGCACGGCCGGATCGCCGACGGTGACCGTCGAGGAGGATGGGGTGGACGACGGGACTCGAACCCGCGACATCCGGCACCACAAGCCAGCGCTCTACCAACTGAGCTACGCCCACCACGCGCCCGACGCCTGGCGTCGAGCGGCCACGAGTCTACTGCACCGCGGGCGCGGGTCCCGAAGGCAGCTGCTGCACGAACGCGTCGACCACCTGCGCGGCCGCGGCCTGCGCCTGCTCGGACGACGGGCCGGGCTCGCCGATGAAGGCGGTGCGCCGGTAGTAGTCGAGCTCGCGGATCGACTCGAGGATGTCCGCGAGCGCGCGGTGCCCCCCGTTCTTCGCGGGCGCGTTGTAGTAGACGCGGGGGAACCAGCGCTTCACGAGCTCCTTGATGGAGGAGACGTCGATGCTCCGGTAGTGGAGGTGCGTGTCGACGCGCGGCATCCAGCGGTTCAGGAACGAGCGGTCGGTGCCGATCGTGTTGCCCGCGATGGGCGCCTGGCCCGGGCTGGTGAAGCGCTGCAGGTAGTCCAGCACCCGCGCCTCCGCCTCGCCGAGGCTCACCCCGTGCTCGAGCTCCTCGAGCAGCCCGGAGGTGGTGTGCATGGTGCGCACGACGTCGCCCATCTGGCCGAGCGCGTCCGCACTCGGCTTGATGACGATGTCGAAGCCCGGGTCGAGGGGCTTCAGATCGAAGTCCGTGACGACGACCGCGACCTCCACCAGCTCGTCGATCGTGAGGTCGAGACCCGTCATCTCGCAGTCGATCCAGACGAGACGATCAGCGGCGGCCACGCGCCCACTGTACCCAGCGCACCCGAGGGCCCCGTTCGGGACGAACGGTCCTGTCGCGGCTCAGCCGGACCGCGGACGATGGCCCCATGGCAACGACCGAGCAGCGCCTCTTCCTCCTCGCCATGGACCAGCGG
>JBQCCU010000502.1:0-7391 GCA_051961935.1 Amnibacterium sp.
GTGCTCGGGGTGCGCGCGGAGCGGTAGGGATCCGCGGCCCGGTCACGTGCCGGTCCGCGGGGCGCCTCAGCCGAGGTCGAGCTTCATGCCCTCGTGGGATGCGACGAATCCGTGCCGCTCGTAGAAGCGCACCGCCCCGTCCCGCCGCTTGTCCGTCGTCAGCTGCACGAGCCCGGCCCCACGCCGGCGGCACTCGTCCAGCACCAGGCCGAGGAACGCGGATCCGAGCCCGGCGTCACGCAGCCGGTGCGCGACGCGCACGGCCTCCAGCTGCGCCCGGAGCGTCCCGCCGCGGGACAGGTTGGGGAGGAACGTGACCTGCATGGTCGCGACCACGTCGTCCCATTCGTCCGTCACGACGAGCAGCAGCTGGCCGGAGTCCTGATCGATGGCCTCGAACGCCCGCTGCGTGCGCTCGTCCGCCGCCGCGGGCTCCCGCGTCCGGCCGATCGGGTCGTCGCGCAGCAGCTCGAGGATCGCGGCGACGTCCTCGGCGCCGGCGCGCCGCACGCGGTACGTCCCCGAAGGCGTCGAGAGCGTCGCAGGAAGACCGTCCACGCAGCCATCCTGCCTGCCGTCGCCGCCGGTCGGACCGACGCGGAGCCACCGCCGGCGGGGTCGGCACGGAAGACTGGGTGCGCGACGACCACGCGGCGGCGAGGTGTCGCCCGTCCTGCCAGGGAGACCCCCGGTGACCGTTCGTCGAAGCCTGCTGCTCGGCGCCACCGTGGCGGTCGCGAGCGCGCTGCTGCTCGGCTGCACCGCGCGGCCGACGACACCGCATCCGACGGCGACGCAGCCGACCGCGTCGGCGCCCGCCGCCACGGCGCAGCAGCCCGTCACCCACCCGGCCGCCCCGGGCACGTCGCTGCGGGACCTCGGCGCCGCGCTCGGCCTGCGGGTCGGCGCCGCCGTCAGCGAGCGCGCCCTCGGCTCATCGGCGTCCCGGGCGCTGCTCGCCGACCAGTTCTCGACGGTGACGCCGGAGGCGCAGATGAAGTGGGCGGCCGTGGAGCCGACCCGCGGGCGGTACGACTGGGCGCCCGCGGACGAGCTCGTCGCCTTCGCCGCCCAGCACGGGCAGCTCGTGCGCGGCCACACGCTGATCTGGCACCGGCAGATCCCGTCGTGGCTGACCGCCGGCGTCGCCGACGGGACGATCGGCACGACGGAGCTGCGGGCCCTCCTGAAGCAGCACATCACGGACGAGGTCGCCCACTTCACGGGCCGGATCTGGCAGTGGGACGTCGTGAACGAGGCGTTCTCGGACCCGTCGACGGCCCACCCCGATCCTGCACCGGCCCGGTTCTGGGTCGAGCACCTCGGCGCCGGCATCCTCGCCGACGCGTACCGCTGGGCCCACGCGGCCGACCCGCACGCGCTGCTGTTCTACAACGACTACGGGATCGAGGACGTGAACGCGAAGAGCACGGCGGTCCTCACCTGGATCAAGGGCCTGAAGGCGGAGGGTGTACCGATCGACGGCGTCGGCTTCCAGACGCACCTCGACACCCGCCGCGCCGCGCCGAAGGAGCTGACGGCCAACCTGCGGCGCTTCGCCGCGCTCGGCCTGAAGGTCGCCATCACCGAGGCCGACGTGCGCACCCCGGTCGAGCCCGGTACGAACGCGCCGCGGTCGGCCGACGCGGAGCGGATCCAGGACGCGATGTGGCGGCAGACCGTCGACTCCTGCGCAGTCGTACGGGCGTGCATCTCCTACACGGTCTGGGGGATCTCCGACGCCCAGTCGTGGGTGCCGTACTCCCATCCCGACGAGGGCGCGGCCCTGCTCTTCGACGAGCAGCTGCAGCCCAAGCGCCAGTACGCCGTGGTGCAGCGCGCGCTCGCCGCAGCGAGCGGCCCGTCGCGGTAGGGCCGGTGCGTCCCGGCCATGATCAGTGGAGGCGGTCGCGCTGCGAGCGGCGGACCTCGTCCTCCATCCACGCCTCGGTCACCTCGCGGACCGCGGACACGGACGGGTGGTCCGCCGAAGCCTCGCCCACTCCCCCATCCGGCATCGCCAGCCGGCCGGGTTGGGGGCTCGATCCACGACCGAAGCGTTTCACTGCGCCGCTGACGCGCTTCCCGCGTGCGGTGCGGCATGCTGAGACGGTCGCTTCTCGCCGCCGGGGCCGGGACTGCGGTTCGACAGGAGGAGGGCTCCATCGGCGGGCAGCGCGGCATCCCAGGACCTCGTCCTGGGACCGCATCGCCCTGCGATGGACGAGGACCGTCCGCGGGACCGTTCCCGTCCGCACCGCAGTGGTGGGGTGGGGCCCGATGCGGCTGCTGAGCCTCGCCCTCGAGGGGCTGTGGTGGCGGCGCGCCACGTCGTTGATGCTGCTCCTCGTCGCCGCGTGCACGACGGCGGCCGCCGCCGCGGCGCCGTCCTACGCCGCATCGGCTCGGGACGCCGCCCTGCGGGCTGCGGTCGCTCAGGCGCCGCTCGGCGGCGACGGCACCGGCATCGAGGTGACGGTGCTGCAGACCGGTCGTCCGTCGACCTCCGCACTGCAGTCGGCGGTCGCGGACGCGTTCACCGGGCCGGCGCGCACGGCCTACCCGACGGCCGTGCTGCGGATGTCCGTGGTGCAGCGTCCCGCGATCCAGCGGAGCGGGGGCGTGCAGCGGATCGCGCTGGAGAGCCGCGGCGGGCTGTGCGGCGCGCTCCACCTCGTAGCGGGATCGTGCGTCAGCGAGACGGACCGGACGGGCGTCGTCCTCGAGAACGCCGTCGCGCGCGCCCTCCACCTGAAGGTGGGCCGGACGATCGCGGTCGCGCCATTCCGGGCCGGTCCTGCGATCCGGTTGCACGTGCGGGGCATCGCGGTGCGGCGCCACCCCGCAGCGGCCTACTGGTTCGGCGGCACACCGGCCGTCAGCCAGTACACCCTCGCCGCATGGGCGCCCGCCTCGTACTTCACCGCGTTCACGGTGGAGCCGGTCGACGGGCTGAGCGCAACCGCGGACCTGCCGCTGGACCGGTCGACCGTGCACGTCGACTCGGTGGCGCCGATGCTGCAGTCGATCGCCGGCGCCGTGCGCCGGCTCCAGGACGGCCGTGTGCCGAACCGCCCCGACGTGACGAGCGACCTGGAGCGGGTCGTCTCGGCCGGGACGGAGGGTGGGGCGCGGCTGATGCTGCCGATCGTGGTGGTGATCGCCGAGCTGCTCGCGCTGGGCTGGTACCTCCTGCACGCCCTGGTCAGCGGATCCGTCGAGGGGCGGGGCGCCGAGGTCGCGCTGAGCAAGGTGCGGGGCATGTCCGCCGCCGGCACGCTGGTGCTCGTCCTGCTGGAGCCCGCGCTGCTGCTCGGTGCGGCGATCCCGCTCGGCGTGCTGATCGCCGCCGCGGGCGAGCGGTGGCTGGTGCCGGCCGTGCTCGGTGCGGGCGTCGACATCCGCGTCGGGTCGCTCTCCTGGGCCGCGGCCCTCGTCGCGGCGGCCGGCGGCCTGCTCGCCGCGGCCACGGCGAGCGCCCGGGTGCTCCGACGGCCGGTGCTGGAGCAGTGGCGGCGGACGAGCCGGGCCGGGTCACGCCGGGGCGTCGTCGCGGAGGTCGTCCTGGTGGTGCTCGCGGTGGCCGGCATCACCCAGCTCGAGCTCTCGGGATCGCTCTCCGAAGGCGCGAGCGGCGGCATCGCGATCCTCGCCCCGATGCTGCTGATCGTCGCGGGCGCCCTGGTCGCGAGCCGGCTCGTCGTCCTGCTGGCCCGACTGGGATTCGGCCCGACGCGCGGCACGGGGGCCGTGTCGGCGTTCGTCGGCCTGCGGCAGCTCGTCCGCCGTCCCGCGGGGCGCCGGACCTTCGGCGTGCTCGTCGTCGCCGTCGCGATGACGACGTACGGCGTGAGCAGCGCCGCCGTGCTCGCGCAGAACCGGACCGAACGCGCCCTGACCGACGTCGGGGCACCGACGGTGCTGCACATCGAGCCGGACCCCCGGACCGATGCGCGCATCCGTGCCGTGGATCCGACCGGCCGGGCGCTCGCCGGCGTCGCAGAGGCACAGATCGCGGTGGCCGCGGACTACACCGGCTTCGAGAGCGGGCCGAGCGCGAGCGGTTCGCCGTCGGTGCTCGTCGTCGATCCGAAGACGTTCGGCGCGGTGGCCTACTGGCGCAGCGACTTCGGCTCGTCGACGCTGCCCGCGCTGCTGCGGCCGCTCACCGCTCCCGCGCCCGCGGTCCCGGTGATCTCGGGCACGCGCCTCAGCCTCGCCATCACGGCGCCACACGTACCGGCGCTCCTGGGGCTGGCGGCGGACCTGACCGACGTCCGCGGGGCGCCGATCACGGTGCGGCTGGGTGTGCTCACGAGCGGCACGAGGACCTACACGGCCGACGTGAAGGGCTGCGCCGACGGATGCCGGCTGCGCCGGATCTACCTCACCCGACCCATCGATCAGCTCGACGCGCTGGTGGTCGACTTCACCATCCACCGCGTCGAGGTCTCCGGCGGCGCAGCCTCGGCCGCGCCGCCGACGCTCACCGACGTGGGCTGGTCGCCCCTCAACCCGACACCGGTGGGCAACCTCAACCCCGCCGAGAAGGTGTCGGTCGAGCCGGACGGGCTCCGCATCGCCATCTCGGTCAACGGGCAGCCGAGCGACACCGCGCCCGGCTTCGGGGTCGTCGCGGGGACCGGACCGCACCCACCCGCGCTCGTCGCCGCGCACCTCACCGGTGGCTCCGCCGACGTGACCGTGCAGACCCCGGACGGCGACGCGTTCCCGGTGAACCGGAGCGGTGCCGTCCAGGTGGTGCCGCGGCTCGGGGACGCCGGAGTCGTCCTGGCCCGCGACTGGGTCGAGGCCGCCTCGCCGTCCGGGGACTCGCACCTGCTGGAGAACCAGATCTGGGTCGGCCGGGATGCGCCGCACGACGCCGTCGATCGGCTCCGCGCCGCCGGCGTCCGCGTGCTGTCCGTCGAGACCGCGGCTCGCCGCGCGGCCGCCCTCGCCTCGACGGGGCCCGCGTTCGCGACCCCGTTCACCATCGCCGGCGGCGCCACCGCAGTGCTGCTCGCCACCGCGGCGGTCGTGCTCGGCATCACGCTCCTCGCCCGCAGGCGGGTGTTCGAGCTCTCCGCCATGCGGGCGCTCGGGGTCCGGACGCGGAGCCTGCGCGGCTCGATCCTCGTCGAGCAGGGCACCCTCATCGTCGCCGCGACGGTCTGCGGCCTCGTGCTCGCCGTCGCGGGGGTCCAGCTCGCGCTGCCGGCGCTCCCCGCCTACGTCGACGACCCGCCCTATCCGGCGTTCCTCGTCCACCAGCCGGTCGGGACGCTCCTCCTGGTCGGGGCGGGGATCGCGGTGCTGCTGGTCGCCGCGGTCGCGGTGACCGCCGTGGCCCTCGACCGGCGGACCTCGGTCAGCGCCCTCCGGGAGGCCGAGCAGTGAGCGTCGTGGTCGATGTGCAGCAGGCGGTCTGCATCCACCGCACCGCCGACACCGAGGTGGTGGCGCTCCGGGGCGCCGACCTGCTCGTCGAGGAGGGCGAGCTGGTCGCGCTCGTCGGGCCGTCCGGATCCGGGAAGTCGACGCTGATGGCGCTGCTGGCCGGGCTGCTGCGGCCGAGCGCCGGGCAGGTCCACGTGCTCGGCCGTGACGTCGCGCGGGCCACGGAGCGCGAGGCCCTCAGCCACCGCAGCCAGGACATCGGGATGCTGATGCAGGGACCGGAACGCAACCTCCTGCCCTACGCGACCGTGCGCGCGAACGTCGCGCTCGCCCAGCTCGCCGCGCGCGCGCCCCGCCGCGAACGCCCTCGCCGGGCGGTTGAGCTGCTCGAGGCGGTCGGGATGGGGACGGCGTCGCACCGGCGCGCCGGCACCCTCTCCGGCGGCGAGCAGCAGCGGGTGGCGCTCGCCGCCGCGCTCGCCACCGGACCGCGCCTGCTGCTCGCCGACGAGCCGACGAGCCAGCTGGACCGTGAGAACGCCGCCGCCATCGCGGAGCTGCTGCGGACCGCCCGGGACCGGTGGGGCACCACCGTCATCGTCGTCACCCACGACGCCGAGCTCGGCGACGCGATGGACCGTCGCCTCACCATGCGCGACGGCCGGATCGGCACCGAGGCCCGCAGCGGCGAGCAGGACGCCGTGATCGGACGGGACGGCACCGTGCAGCTCCCGGCCGACGTCGCCGACCGGTTCCCCGCGGGCGGACGCGCCCGGGTGATCCGCCGCGCCGACCACATCGAGCTGCACCCCATCACAACCGACCCGGGCGAGCGCGCATGACCGCCGCGCTGCACGTCTCGGCGGCCGGCATCGAGCTCCGCCGCGGTCGCCGGACGATCCTCAGCGGCGTGGACCTCGACGTCCCCGCGGGTCGGATGGCCGCCCTCACCGGCCCGTCCGGCTCGGGCAAGACGTCCCTCCTCACGGTCCTCGCCGCCCTCCAGGCGCCGGACGCCGGCGAGGTGCGCTACGACGGGCGCCCCGTCACACCCCGCACCCGTGATCCGTGGACGGGGGGGTGCAGATCGCGCACCAGTCGTTCGGGCTCCTCTCCCTCCTCACGGCGGCGGAGAACATCGAGCTAGCATCGCAGGGACTGCCGAAGGCGAAACGGCCGAGCCGTCGCGCGCTCCGAGCCGCCGCCGGCAACGCCCTGGAACGCGTCGGACTGGCGGCGCGGGCGGACCACCTCGTCGACGAGCTCTCGGGCGGTGAGCAGCAGCGCATCGCGCTCGCCCGCGCGATCTCCACCGAGCCCGACCTGATCCTCGCCGACGAGCCGACCGCGCAGCTCGACGCCGAGAACCGCGAACGCATCACGGACCTCCTCTTCGACCGGGCGCGGAACGGCGCCACCGTCATCGTGGCGACCCACGACCGCGAGATCACGGAGCGATGCGACCTCGTGTTCACGCTGCGGGACGGCGTGCTCCAGTCGTAGCAGCGGCCTGGATCGTCGCCGCGAACCTCCTGCTCGGGGTGAACCAGGGGCTCACCTAGTCCACGACCGTCGTGATGAAGATGGACCTCGTCGGTCCCCGCAATCGCGGCACCGCGATGGGGCCGAACGAAGCGGCCGGCCACCTCGGGGTCGCGGCGGGGCCCATGGCCACCGCCGCCCTCGCGGCGCGGTCCCCACCTCGGCGAGCAGGTCCCGCTCGCTCACCCCGGCCCGCTCCATGCTGTTGGGGCAGGCGACGACGCCGACCGTCCCGGACACGGTCGCGCCGACGTCGGCAGCGAGGTCGCTCCCCGAGACGAGCCGCCGCACGAGCGGCCCCTGCACCACCCCATGGAACCGCATGCCCGCCTCGAGCTCGAGCTCCGCCTGCCGCGCGACCCGGAGCGCGGTGATGAGCGACTCCTCGCCGTTCGCATGGATCAGCACGTGCCGACCCGAGCCTCCCGATGGCCCCTCGGCCGGCCGCG
>JBQCCU010000503.1:0-14651 GCA_051961935.1 Amnibacterium sp.
CTCGTGGTCCTCGTGCAGGATGAGCAGCCGCTCCAGCGCCTTCGAGACGACCGGGTCCACCTCGTACGGCTCCGCGTTCGTGCCGAAGTTCAGCCGCACGAAGTTGTCGACGAACGACAGCCGGTTGTCCGGGTAGAGGAACGCCTGCCCGAGCGTCTTCTTGTGCGCGTACGCGGCGATCACGGGCAGCTTGGCGAGCAGCCGGATCGTCGACGCCTCCACCTGGGCCGGGTCGTGGGGCGAGAGGGAGTCCTCGTAGTAGGTGGCGAGGGCGCTCACCGCCGAGGAGAGCACCGTCATCGGATGCGCGGTGTGCGGCAGCGCGTCGAAGAAGCGGCGCATGTCCTCGTGCAGCAGGGTGTGGCGGCGGATCCGCTCGTCGAAGTCCGCGAGCTCGTCGGCACTCGGCAGCTCGCCGTGGATCAGCAGCCAGGCGACCTCGAGGTAGGTCGAGTGCTGCGCGAGCTCCTCGATCGGGTAGCCCCGGTAGCGCAGGATCCCCTGGTCGCCGTCGCTGAACGTGATCGCCGACTTCGTCGACGCCGTGTTCACGAAGCCGTTGTCGAGCGTCGTCAGGCCGGTCTTCCGAGTGAGCTGCGCGATGTCGATGCTGGACGCGCCCTCGGTGGCGGGAAGGACCGGGAAATCGGCGGAGCCGCCCGGGAAGCGGATGGTCGCTGTCGTCTCGTCCGTCACCGCAGCACTCTATCGGCGGTTCGGAGGAGGCTCCGGGACTACGCCTGCGGCGGCAGGGCGGCCACGATGGGGTGGTCCTTCGGGATCACGCCCACCTTCGCGGCACCGCCGGGCGAGCCGACCTCGTCGAAGAACTCGACGTTCGCCTTGTAGTAGTCGGCCCACTGCGGAGGCAGGTCGTCCTCGTAGTAGATGGCCTCGACCGGGCACACCGGCTCGCAGGCACCGCAGTCCACGCACTCGTCGGGCTGGATGTAGAGCATCCGCTCGCCCTCGTAGATGCAGTCCACGGGGCACTCGTCGATGCACGCGCGGTCCTTGACGTCCACGCACGGCAGGGCGATGACATAGGTCATTTACGCGGGGTCCTCTTCTGCTGCGTCAGCCTCCAGTATCCCATCCGCCGGCCGGACGTCCGCCGGGCGCCGCCCGGGCAGGAGCGCGATCGCCGCCGCGACGAGCACCGGCGCGATCATCCAGACCACGCCCTCGACGTTGCCGATGACCACCTGCGACCCGCCGGGACCGCGCAGGCTGAACACGCCGATCGCGGCCACCGTCCCGAGCCCGGCAGCGATCGCGTAGAGCCGGGTGGCGAAGGACACGCGGAGCGCCAGGAGCACCGCGGCGACCATCGCGAGCGCGAGGAGCAGCCCGTACGGGAAGCCCGCGCCGGTCGCCGCGGAGATCCCGGCCTGGTGCTTGAACGTGCCGAGCGTGCCGACGAGGGCCCCGACCACGGCGGCCAGGAGCGCACCGGCGGCCCCCTCGATCGCTCCCGGCCGGCTCCGCATCCGGCCATCCTCGCAGGAGGCGGGTGGACGGCTCCGCGGAACTCACCTACCATCGAAGGCGGGTTAGGTAATCCTTACCTTCCTTCTCCCTCGATCCGGAAGCGTCACGTGCTCGCCATCTCCCTCATCGGACTCCGCGAAGGCCTGGAGGCCGCCCTCATCGTCTCGATCCTGCTCGGGTACGCGAGGAAGCTGAACCGGCCCGACCTGCGGCCCAGGATCTGGACCGGCATCGCCATCGCGGTGCTCGTGGCGCTCGGCGTGGGCGCGGTCCTGACGTTCGGCACGGTCGAGCTCGGCAACGCCGAGCCCGTGATCGCCGGGTCGCTGTCCGTGGTGGCGGTCGGGTTCGTCACCTGGATGATCTTCTGGATGGTCCGCAACAGCGCCGGGCTCTCCTCGTCGCTGCGATCCGACGTCGACCGCTCGCTCCGCGGCGCCGGCTGGGGCATCGTGGCCCTCGCCTTCCTGTCCGTCGGGCGCGAGGGGATCGAGACGTCGCTCTTCATCTGGACCGCCATCCGCTCGACCGGGGAGTCGGCGCTGGCCCTGATCGGCGCGGTGCTCGGCATCGGCGCGGCGATCGCGCTCACCGCCCTGCTGTCCCGCGGACTCATCCGCATCGACCTCAAGCGCTTCTTCGCCTGGACGGGCGCGCTGCTCGTCGTCGTCGCGGCCGGCGTGCTCGCCTACGGCGTGCACGACCTGCAGGAGGGCGGCGTGCTGCCCGGCGGCCGGGCCGTGGCCTACGACGTGAGCGCGGTCGTCCCGGTGGACAGCTGGTACGGCACCCTCCTGAAGGGCCTGATCGGCTTCTCCCCCACCGCGACGTGGCTGCAGGTGGTCGTGTGGATCGCCTACGTGGCGGTCGTCGGCACGGCGTTCGCCCTGGCCCTGCGCAGCCGGGGCCGCGTCGTCGCGCGCCCCGCGGTCCCCGCGACCGCCCGCTGACGGACGGCCGCGGACCGGCCGCTACGCCGTCTGCCGCTTCAGGCGGGAGGCCGCACGGCCCCGCGCCTGCTGGTCGAGCTCGACCTTGCGGATGCGGATGGCCGTCGGCGTCACCTCGACGCACACGACGTCGCGGGCGAACTCCAGGCTCTCCTCGAGCGACAGCTCGCGCGACGGGGTGAGGCGCTCCAGCTCGTCCGCGGTGGAGGAGCGGATGTTGTTCAGCTGCTTCTCCTTGGTGACGTTCACGTCCATGTCGTCACCGCGGCTGTTCTCGCCGACCACCATGCCCTCGTAGACCTCGTCGGAGGGCTTGACGAAGAAGGTGCCGCGCTGCTGCAGGTTCTGCAGCGCGAAGGGCGTGACGACGCCGGCGCGGTCCGCCACCATCGAGCCGTTCAGGCGCGTCGTGATGGGCCCGGCCCAGCGGTCGTAGCCGGCCGAGATCGCGTTCGCGATGCCGGTGCCGCGGGTGACGGTGAGGAACTCGGTCCGGAACCCGATGAGGCCGCGGGACGGGACCCGGAACTCCATGCGGACCCAGCCGGTGCCGTGGTTCGACATCCCCTCCATGATCCCCTTGCGGGCGGCGAGCAGCTGGGTGATGGCGCCGAGGTGCTCCTCGGGCGCGTCCACCGTGAGGTGCTCGTACGGCTCGTGGAGGTGGCCGTCGACCTGCTTGGTGACGACCTGCGGCTTGCCGACGGTCAGCTCGTAGCCCTCGCGGCGCATCTGCTCGACGAGGATCGCGAGCGCGAGCTCGCCGCGGCCCTGCACCTCCCAGGCGTCGGGGCGGCCGGCGTCGAGCACGCGGACGGAGACGTTGCCGACGAGCTCCCGGTCGAGCCGGTCCTTCACCAGGCGGGCCGTGAGCTTGTGCCCCTTGCCGCCTTTGCCCGCGAGCGGGGAGGTGTTCGTGCCGATGAGCATCGAGATCGCGGGGTCGTCGACGTGGATGGCGGGCAGCGGCCGCACGTCGTCGGGGTCGGCGAGGGTGTCCCCGATCGTGATCTCGGGGATGCCGGCCACGGCGACGATGTCGCCCGCCGACGCGGACTCCGTCGGGTAGCGCTCGAGCGCGCGCGTGGCGAGCAGCTCGGTGATCCGCACGTTCGAGGGCTCCTGGCCGTCCCGCACCCAGGCGACGGTCTGGCCCTTGCGGATCGTGCCGTTGAACACGCGCAGCAGGGCGAGGCGGCCGAGGAACGGCGAGGCGTCGAGGTTCGTGACGTGCGCCTGCAGCGGCGCGTCGTCGTCGTACGACGGGGCCGGGATGTGCTTCAGGATCGCCTCGAACAGCGGCTCGAGGTCGTCGTTGTCGGGCAGCACCCCGTTGTCGGGCTGGTTCCAGCTCGCCGCGCCGTTCCGGCCGGACGCGTACACGACGGGCACGTCGAGGATCGCGTCGAGGTCGAGGTCGGGCACGTCGTCGGCGAGGTCGGAGGCGAGGCCGAGCAGCAGGTCGTGCGACTCCTCGACGACCTGCTCGATGCGCGCATCCGGCCGGTCGGTCTTGTTCACGACGAGGATGACGGGCAGCTTCGCCTCGAGCGCCTTGCGGAGCACGAACCGCGTCTGCGGCAGGGGGCCCTCGGACGCGTCGACGAGCAGCACGACGCCGTCCACCATCGAGAGGCCCCGCTCGACCTCGCCACCGAAGTCGGCGTGGCCCGGCGTGTCGATCACGTTGATCGTGACGGGGCCGTCGGCCGCGTGGGCACCGCGGTACGTGATCGCGGTGTTCTTCGCGAGGATCGTGATGCCCTTCTCGCGCTCCAGCTCGTTGCTGTCCATCGCGCGCTCGTCCACGTGCGCGTGGTCGGCGAAGGAGTGGGTCTGCTTCAGCATCGCGTCGACGAGGGTCGTCTTGCCGTGGTCGACGTGGGCGACGATCGCGACGTTGCGCAGATCGGTGCGGGCGGCATGCGCCATGGGTGTCAGGGTCCTGTCTGTCAGGGTCCGGCCGCGCGGCGACCGGGACGGCGTGCACGGGCCGGAGCCGGAGCCGTTTCGAGAAGGAGGAGGGCGGATACGCCGCTCCCGGCGTCGACGAAGACGCCTCGTACGTCAACGATGCTAGCGGGGCCCGGTATTCCGCCGCCCACTAGGGTGACGGCATGCCCGACGTGCGCATCCGGCCGTACCACGAGGAGGACGCCGCCGCCTTCGACGCCCTGACGCAGGAGCCGGGCGCGTTCGAGTTCTTCGGCTACCGGCCGACCAACGCCTTCCGGTCCCGGTACGCCCGCGACGGGATGATCAGCGAGGACCACGGGAACCTCGCGGTCGTGGTCGACGGGGTCGGCCTGGTCGGTGACGTGGGCTGGTTCGCGGTGCACCACGGCCCGGGCGGGATCGCGCGCGCGTTGAACATCGGGATCTTCCTGGTGCCCGACCACCGGGGTCACGGGTACGGCACGACCGCCCAGCGACTCATCGCCGAGTACCTCTTCGCCTACACGCTGATCGAGCGCCTCGAGGCGTCGACGGACGTCGAGAACCTCGCCGAGCAGCGGGCCCTCGAGAAGGCCAGCTACACGCGCGAGGGCGTGCTGCGGCACTCCCAGTTCCGCGACGGCGCGTGGCGCGACAACGTGCTGTTCAGCCGCCTCCGCGGCGATGCCTAGGCGCCGCGTCAGCGCATGACCGACAGCGGCAGGTAGGCGCTGACGACCCAGTTCGGCTGGTCGACGACCTCGCTGATCTTCAGGTCCACGACGACGCTCGCGAGCACGTAGGCGTCGAGCGGCTCGAGACGGTAGGTGCGGCCGAGGTGGTCGATCATCGCCCGCACCGCGTCCTGCGAGGCCCGCATCAGATCCGGCCCCACCCCCATCGTGGCGTAGTAGCCGGCGTCCTCGATGCCCTCGCGGAGCGGCCCGGGCGTGCGGAACTGCGGCGCCGGCAGCGTGAGGCCCTTGTGCAGCTTCACCCGGATGGCGCCGGAGAGGCTCGACTCGATCGCGGCGCCGCACACCTCGCCGTCGCCCTGGGCGGCGTGCGGGTCCCCGATCATGACCCGGGCCCCCGGCACCTGCACGGGCAGCAGGATGCTGGAGCCCGCCGTGATGTCGCGGGTGTCGATGTTGCCGCCGAACGTGCCGGGCGGGAAGGGCGAGAGGGGCTCGGCCGTGTCGGGCGTCGCGCCCATCACGCCGAGGAACGGCCGCAGCGGCACGGTCGCCACACCTTGGAAGTCGGCGCTCGTCGCGCCGAGCTCCCATCGGTGCAGGTGCAGGTCGGGGAAGTCCTCGCTGAGGAGGCCGAAGTCCTCCAGCACGCTGGTCCAGCCCCAGCTGCTCGTGGTGAACCCGAGCACCTCGAGCTCGACCGCGTCCCCCGGCTCGGCGCCGGTGACGAGCACGGGGCCGACGAGCGGGTAGAGCAGGTCGTAGTCGAGGGACGGCACCGCGTCCCCGTTGCGGTAGTCGTCGAGCTGGCCGGCGGCGCACTCCTGCGCGTCGAACTCGATCACCTCGCCGTCGGACACCTCGAGCACCGGCTCGTGCGCGGGCGTCCAGAGGCGATGGACCGGCCCGGGGACGTGGTGACGGGCCATCTCAGGCGGCGGTGCGGGGCCGCGTCTCGCGGATGCCGCTCGTCGTGGGGAGATCGCCCTCGATGAGGTCGGTGCGCACCTCCGCGAAGTGGCAGTACACCTTCTGCCCGGGCCGCTTCTCCTCGAGCACCGGCTCCTCGCTGCGGCAGCGCTCGCGGTCGGCGTCGGAGAGCTCGTTGCGGTACTTCGGGCAGCGGGTGTGGAACACGCAGCCCGACGGCGGGTTCGACGGGCTCGGCAGGTCGCCGGTGAGCAGGATCCGCTCCCGCCTCGCCTCCTTCGCCGGGTCCGGGATCGGGACGGCGGACAGCAGGGCGTGCGTGTACGGGTGCATCGGCGCCTCGTACAGCGTGTCGCGGTCCGTCTCCTCCATCACCTTGCCGAGGTACATGACGACGACGCGGTCGGAGATGTGCCGCACGACCGAGAGGTCGTGGGCGATGAAGACGTAGGCGAGCCCGAACTCGTTCTGCAGGTCCTCGAGCAGGTTCACGACCTGCGCCTGCACGGACACGTCGAGGGCGGACACGGGCTCGTCGCAGACGATGAGCTTCGGCCGGAGGGCGAGCGCCCGCGCGATGCCGATGCGCTGCCGCTGGCCGCCGGAGAACTCGTGCGGGTAGCGGTTGTAGTGCTCGGGGTTCAGCCCGACGCGCTCCATGAGGCCCTGGACGGTCCGCTTGATGCCGCCCTCGGGCTTCGTGCCCTGGATGTGGAACGGCGAGCCGACGATCGTGCCGATGGTGTGCCGCGGGTTCAGCGACGAGTACGGGTCCTGGAAGATCATCTGGATCTCCCGGCGCAGCGGCCGCATCTGGCCGGGCCGCAGCTCGGCGAGCTCCTTGCCCTGCCACACGATGGATCCGCTGGTCGGCTCGATGAGCTTCGAGACGACGCGGCCGGTCGTGGACTTGCCGCAGCCGGACTCGCCGACGAGGCCGACGGTCTCGCCCTCGTGCACGGTGAAGGAGACGCCGTCGACGGCCTTCACCGGGTTGCCGCGGCGGCCGAGCAGGCCCTGGCTGCGGCCGGGGAAGTGCTTGCGGACGTCGCGCACGTCGAGCAGCGGGGTGCCCGCCGGCGCCTTCGGGGAGTCGACGGTGGCGGTCTCTGTCGTCATCGTAAGCCAGGTCGTTAGTTCAGAGGTTCGGGCGGATCTCGGTGAGCAGGATCGAACGCCGCTCCTCCGGATCGATGTGGCACCGCACGTCGTGGCCCGGTTCGGTGGGCAGCAGGTCGGGGTGCACGGTGAAGCAGCGGTCGCCCTCGACGCGGTCCGAGAACCGGCAGCGCGGGTTGAACACGCAGCCCTTCGGCACCTGGATCAGCGACGGCGGCGAGCCGGGGATCGGCGTGAGGCGGGTCTGGCGCACCCGGTCCATGCGCGGCATCGACGTGAGCAGCCCCCACGTGTAGGGCATCTCGGGCCGGTCGAAGAGCTCGTCGACCGGACCCTTCTCGACGCACTGGCCGCCGTACATCACGACGACGTGGTCGCAGGTCTCGGCGACGACGCCGAGATCGTGGGTGATGAGGATGACCGCGGAGTTCAGCTCGTCGCGCAGCTCCTTGATCAGCTCCAGGATCTGCGCCTGCACGGTCACGTCGAGCGCGGTCGTCGGCTCGTCGGCGATGAGCAGCTTCGGCTCGCAGATCAGCGCCATCGCGATCATCGCCCGCTGCCGCATCCCGCCGGAGAACTGGTGCGGGTAGTCGCCGTAGCGGCCGGCGGCGTTCGGGATGCCGACCTTCTCCAGCATCTCGATGGTGCGCTTCCGCGCATCCTTCGCCGACACCTTGTTGTGCACCCGGTACGCCTCGGCGATCTGGTCGCCGATGGTGAAGAACGGGTGCAGGCTCGACAGCGGGTCCTGGAAGATCATCGCGATCTCGCTGCCGCGGACGCCGCGCATGTCGTCCTCGCTGGCGGGGACCAGGTCCTCCCCGTCGAGCCAGATGTGGCCGGAGATCTGCGCCTTGGAGCCCTTGTGGAGGCCGAGGATCGCCTGGGCGGTCACGCTCTTGCCGGAGCCCGACTCCCCCACGATGCCGAGGATCTCGCCGCGGCGGAGCTCGAACGAGAGGCCGTCGACGGACTTCACCAGGCCGTCGTCGGTCGGGAAGTGCACCTTCAGGTCCTCGACGGAGAGGAACGGGGCGCCGGCCTGCACGGCGGTGCCGGCGGCGGCTGGGACGACGGTCGACATGGGGATCTCTTCCGGGTCGGGCTTCGTCAGACGGTGCCGCGCGGGTCGCTGCCCGCGTACAGGAGGTCGACGATGAAGTTGGCGAGCACCAGGGCCAGCGCGGCGACGATCGTCACGCCGAGGATCACGGGGAGGTCCTGCTGCCGCACGGACTGGATCGACAGGTAGCCGAGCCCGCGCAGGTTGAAGACCGTCTCGGTGATCACCGTCGACCCGATCAGGGTGCCGACGTCGATGCCGAAGATCGTGACGATCGGGGTGAGCGCCGCGCGGAGGCCGTGCTTGACGACCACGGTACGCCGGTCGAGGCCCTTCGCCCGGGCGGTGCGGATGTAGTCCTCGCTCATCGTCTCGAGCATGTTCGAGCGCGTGAGCCGGGCGTAGAGCGCCGCGAACAGGAAGGCGAGCGACACCCACGGCAGGATCATGTGCAGGAACCACTGCAGCGGATCGTCGGTGAGGTTCACGTATCCGGTGTCGGGGAGGATCCCCAGCGTGTAGACGAAGATCAGCAGCAGCACGGGGCCGGTGAAGAAGATCGGCAGCGACACGGCGGCGAGCGCGCCGGTCATGCCCGCGCGGTCGACGAACGAGCCGGGCTTGAGGCCCGAGACGGTGCCGACGGCGACGCCGCCGATGAGCCACAGGATCGCGGCGCCGGCGGTGAGGCTGAAGGTGACGGGCAGTGCCCGGCCGATCAGCGTGCTGACGAGCTCGTTCTGGCGGAACGAGTAGCCGAAGCAGGGGAACGGGCAGGGCACCGGGCTCGAGGTGCCGTCGGTGATCGACTTCCCGAAGATGCCGGAGAGGAACTGCCAGTACTGCACCGGGATCGGCTGGTCGAAGCCGAACCGGTGGATGAGTGCCTGCAGCTGGGGCGAGCCCGGCGGGTAGGGCACCTTGCCCGTGTAGTAGTACACGGGCGACGTGTGGGAGAGCAGCGGGGCGAGCTGGAAGATCCCGAAGGTCAGCACGCTGACGATGAAGATCACCAGGATCATGCCGGCGAACCGGACGAGTACGAATCGGATCATGTGGCTCTACGCGGCGGTGACCGGCCGGGCCGAGGCCCGGCCGGTCACCGTCGGAGCACCCTTCCTCTCAGGAGATGGGGATGCGGATGAGACGGGCTACTAGCCGCCCACGCCGACGTTCACGACGTCGTACGCGCCGAATCCGAGGGCGTTGTTGCAGGTGACGTTCGTCATCCGCGTGGAGCGGAACCAGAGCGTCTTGTCATAGCGGGTCGGCAGGAACTGCGCGGTGGCCATGAGCGCCTTGTTGAGCGTCGTGCCCTTCGCCTGCGTCACCGGCGAGCCGGTGTCGTCGAGGATCTGGTTGACCGTCGGGTCGTTGATGCTCGCGTAGTTGCTGTTGCCCTCGGGCAGGATCGCGTTCCCGTTGACGATGTTCTGGTAGAAGCCGTACAGCGTCGGGAAGTCCGCGCCCCAGCCGGCGGCCATGAGGCCGAGACCCTGGTTCTTCACGTTCGTCGGCGAGCCGATGAACGTGGAGTAGTAGTTCTCCGCCGAGGTGGTGGCCGGGGTGACCTGGATGCCGACACGACCGAGCGAGCTCTTCACGTTCGCGAAGCCCTTGCCGTTCGTGACGTCCGGGGTGGCGTAGGCGTACTTGACGCTGAAGCCGTTCGGCTGACCGCAGAGCTTCAGCTCCTCCTTGGCCTTCGCGACGTCACCGGTGTGGTCCGAACCGTCCGGGTACGGGTTGTAGTTCGGGTCGTAGCCGGGGATGCCGGGAGGGGTCGCCGAGTTGGCGATCGCACCGGCGGCGGCGCCACCGGCGATCGTCAGCGAGGCGGCCTTGTTGAAGGCGTAGAACACGGCGCGACGGCAGTGCACGTTGTCGAGCGGCTTGACCGACTTGGCGATCGCGATGTACCGCGTCGTCGGGCCGGCCGGGTCGTCCGCCTGGGCCTTGAGCTTCGGCTGCGTGAGGACCTGCGCCTGGAAGGTCGGGTTGATCGACGTCTCCATACGGGCGTCGGCCGCGCCGGACTTCAGCTGCTGGTCGATGTCGTCGCTGTTCGAGTCGATCGTGAGGTCGATCTCGTCCACCATCGGCTTGCGGATGGTGTCGGTCGACTGCGACCAGTTCGGGTTGCGCTTGAAGATGATCGACTTCTGCGGCGTGTAGGACGCGATCTCGAACGGACCGGACGCGACCGGGTGCTTGGTGTACGTGGCACCGACGAAGCCGGAGCCGCCCTCGGTCTTGTACGGCACCGGCGCGGAGGTCGGCAGCGCGAGCAGGTAGTTGAAGTCCGCGAACGGCTTCTTCAGGTAGAACGTGATCTGCGTGTCCGTGGCCTTGATGGCCGTGTCGGGCAGGTCACCGCTCTTGTACGGGCCCTTGTAGGACGCGGGCGCCTTGATGATGCCCGTGAAGTAGAAGCCCGGGCCGCCGGTGATGACGTCGGTCGCGTAGGAGCGCTCGACGGCGTACTTGACGTCCTTCGGCGTGATCGCCGCGCCGTTCGAGTACTTGAGGCCCGACTTCAGGGTGTAGGTCCACTGCGTGAAGTCCGCGTTGTGCGTGCCCATGTCGGTGGCGAGGTCCGGCGCGAGCTGGAACTTGGTGCCGTCGACCTTGGAGTAGTTCACGAGCGTGCGGCTGAAGGTGCGCTGCATGTTGAGGCACCAGCCGTAGTAGGTGCGCGCCGGGTCCCACGAGTCGCAGTCCGAGGTGGACAGCAGCTTCAGCGTGCCGCCCTTCTTCGTGGACGGGTTGATGACCTTGTCGACGGCCGCGTTGAACCCGTTCGTGACGGAGCTGCTGCTGCTCGTGCCGCCGGACGAGGAGGTGCCCTTGCTCCCCCCGCCGGAACAGCCGGCGAGGAGCATGGCTCCCGCGACGGCGACGCCGGCCAGGGCCAGCGCCTTCCTCTTGAACCTCATCGAGATGTCCTCTCGTTTCCTTGTGCTGTGGCCGTCAGCGGTGCAGCTGGCGGTGGGTGGGCGTGTCGGGCCCGGCGGACGGACGCGACGGATGCACCGCGCCCCTCCGCACGTCTGTGTCGGCCGCCTCGGCGGGCGGCCGCGTTCCGCCGGCGCTCACCGGTGGGACTTGGGATCGAGGGCGTCGCGCAGTCCGTCGCCGAAGAGGTTGAACGCGAGCACGGAGATGAAGATCGCGAGGCCCGGCATGAAGAGGTACCAGGGGTCGATCTGGAAGAAGCTGCCGGCGTCGGAGAGCATCTGCCCCCACGAGGGCGTCGGCGGGATGACGCCGATGCCGAGGAACGACAGCCCCGCCTCACCGAGCATGTTGCTCGGGATCGCGAGGGTCGTGTACACGAGGATCGGGCCGACGAGGTTCGGCATGATCTCGCGGCTCATGATGCGCCAGTTCGAGGCGCCGAGGCTGCGGGCCGCCTCGACGAACTCCTTCTCGCGGAGCGAGAGCACCTGGCCGCGCACGATGCGGCCGATGTACGGCCAGCTGAAGAAGCCGAGCACGAACACGATGACCGCGTAGCGGAGCATCGCAGAGGTGCTGATGAAGCCGGTGACCGTGATCAGCGCGATCGAGAAGAGCAGCACCGGGAAGGACAGCAGCACGTCCATCACCCGGGAGAGGACCGAGTCGATCCAGCCGCGGTAGAAGCCCGCGACGATCCCGAGCGAGACGCCGAGCACGAGCGAGAGCGCGGTGGCCAGCCCCGCGATCACGAGCGACGTGCGCGCCCCGTAGAGCAGGTTGGTGAGGATGTCCTGGCCGCCGACCGGCGTGACCCCGAGCCAGTAGGTCGAGCTGATGCCCGAGAACGGCCCCACGGGCATCGCCGTCAGCGGATCGAGGATGTGGTAGCTCCCCGAGTTGTGCTGCGCGGCGTAGTCCTGGCCGTAGAGCGCGGCCAGCGGGTCCGCGAAGGCGGCGAGCAGCACGAGGATCACGATGACCACGCCGCCGGCCATCGCGAGCTTGTCGCGGCGGAGCCGCCGCCAGGCGATCGCCCACAGGGAACGCCCCTGGATCGCCTTCGGGGCACCGGTCTCGTCGGGCAGCCCGGCCCCGGTGATGCCGTCCTCGACGGCGACTGCTTCGAGTTCGGTCGGGCCGCTCAGCGTCATGGCCGCATCCCTTCCGGATCTCGAGCGGTTGATGTGCCGCCGACTGTCAGTGATCGATTCCGACGTCGGGCGTCGCGAGGCTCGTGGCCCGGTCGACGTCGACTCCGGCGAAGTCGAAGGTAGCGTAAGGATCCCGTCGACCGGGACCAAAACCACCGGGGGTTTCGTTACATGCCGGAAACCGTCTCCGCCAGAATACTGCGCTGTAAGGCAACGATGTTGCGTGGGGGTCCGCGGGAACGCTCGGGTCGTGCCCCGACGTGGGAACAGTTCGGGAACGGAGAGGAACGGCCCGCGGCGCATCGGGCCGCCCCTCCGGCGGCTGCGTGAGCGCCGGGGAGGACGTCGTCCGGGCGGAGCCCGAGCACGACTCTGCGCGGCCGCGACGGAACCGGCCGGGCGTCGAGCTGCTGCTCGTGCTCGGCGTGTCGCTCGGCGCATCGGCCGTCTACGCGGTCGTGCAGCTCGCCGACGCGCTGACGCGGGGGCCGCTGAACCAGCAGAGCACGACGCTGAACCCGAGCCGGAGCAATCGGGCGGTGTTCGACCTGATCTACCAGCTGCTGGCCATCGGCTTCGACCTCGTGCCGGTCGCCCTCGCGCTCTACCTGGTCTGGGCCGCGACCGGCGGCTCCCCCTTCCGGCGCATCGGGCTGGACGGCCGCCGTCCCGGCTTCGACGCCGGCGCGGGCGTGCTCCTCGCGCTCGTCATCGGGGTCCCCGGCATCGCGTTCTACCTCACCGCGGTGCACCTCGGCCTCGACGTCAAGGTGGCCGCGTCCGGGCTCGATCCCCACTGGTACGCCGTGCCGGTGCTCGTCCTCTCGGCGCTGCGCGCCGCGCTGCAGGAGGAGGTGATCGTGGTCGGCTTCCTCTTCGACCGGCTCCGCGCGCTGCGCTGGCGGCCGTGGGCGCAGCTGACCGCGAGCGCGGTGCTGCGGGGCTCGTACCACCTCTACCAGGGCTTCGGCGGCTTCCTCGGCAACGCCGTGATGGGGATCGTGTTCGGCCTGGTGTACCGCCGGTTCGGCCGCACCGCGCCGCTGGTCGTCGCGCACTTCCTCCTCGACCTCGCGAGCTTCGTCGGCTACGACCTGGTGCGAGCGGTCGCGCCTCACCTGCTGCCCTGATGGCCGGCTCGATCGCGTTCGCCACCGACCTCGCCGCACGACGGCTGGAGGGTGGCAGCGTCGAAGCCGCGGCCGGCTACCGGATCGTCGCCACCCCGGCGAACCCCGCCTTCCGCTGGGGCAGCTTCGTGCTCGCGGACCGCGGTGCGGACCTGTCCGATCCGGAGCGGTGGGCGGCCGTGCACCGCGCCGCCTTCCCGGCGGCGGACTTCACGACGATCGGGATCGACGACGCCGACCCGCACCTCGACGAGGCCACGTGGCGCGCGGCGGGGTTCGAGGGGGACCGCTCGGCGGTGCTGCGCGGCCGCGCCTCGGCGGTGGCCGCCACCGAGGACGACGTCGTCCCGATCGAGGGCGACGCCGACTGGGCCGACGTGCTCGCGATCAGCCTGGAGGACGGGCCGGACGAGCCCGACTCCGCCGCGTTCGCCCGCGCGCGCATCGCGGCCGAGCGCGCGGCCGCCCTGGCGGGCCGGGAGGCGTGGCTCGGCGTCCGGGAGGGCGGCCGGATCGTCGCGACGCTCGGCGTCCTGCCCGCCCTGCCGGGCGTCGCCCGCTACCAGAACGTCGGGACGCTCGCCGCCTTCCGTCGCCGCGGCCACGCCGGCCGGCTCGTGCGGGCCGCCGCGCGGCTCGCGGCGGAGCGCTGGGGCTGCGACGACCTCGTGATCGTGGCCGAGACGGACGGACCGGCGATCGGCCTCTACCGCCGCCTGGGCTTCCGCGACGCCGAGGTGCAGCTGGGGCTCACGCGGCGAGGGCGCCCGTAGGCTTCCGGCCATGGTCCAGAGCGTCGAGCTGCTCCTCGACCCGGACGCCGAGCGCCGCATCCGCGCCGAGTGGGCCGCTCTCGCGGACGCCGGACTGCCGAGCCTCGCGTCGCACCGCGGGGAGAGCAACCGGCCGCACTGCACGGTCGCCGTCGCCCAGGACGGCCTCGAGCCGGCCGCTGACGGCCTGCGGGCCGTCTTCCGCGGCTGGCACCTCGCCGAGCGGGGCCTGCCCGTCGTGGTCGGGCCTCCGGTGCTGTTCGGCGGCTCGCGGGGGTCATGGGTGCTCGCCCGGCTCGTCGTGCCGGCGCGGCCGCTCATCACCCTGCACTCCGCGGTGCACCGCCCGATCGAGGCCGCCGCGCCGGACGCCGAGGTGGTCGACCTCACCCGTCCCGCCGCGTGGACGCCGCACGTGACGCTCGCCCGCCGGATGCCGGGCGACCGGCT
>JBQCCU010000504.1:0-4693 GCA_051961935.1 Amnibacterium sp.
CCGATCCCGGTGGCGTTCGCGATCGCGCTCGTCGTGCTCGCCGCCTTCGTGGTCCGCGGCCTGCGCCGCACCCGCCGCGGTCTGCCGAACCTCGTCGACTTCGGCCTGCTCACGATCCCGAGCTTCCGCAACGGCAACCTCGTCGCGATGGTGGTCAGCCTCGGCGAGTTCGGCATCATCCTGTCGCTGCCGATCTGGCTGCAGAACGTGCAGGGGCTCACGGCCCTGTCGACCGGGCTGGTGCTGCTCGCCCTCGCGGTCGGGTCGTTCGGCGCGAGCGGCCTCGCCGCGACGCTGGGGTCCCGGCTGAAGCCCGTCACCGTGGTGCGCATGGGCCTCGCCGCCGAGATCGTCGGTGTGGGCCTCGCGGGACTCGCGGTGCAGCCGGACACCGGCTGGGGCTGGCTCGTGCCGTGCCTCTTCGTCTACGGCTTCGGGGTCGGCCTCGCGACCGCGCAGCTCACGTCCGTCGTGCTCGTCGACGTGCCGGTCCGCCGCTCCGGCGAGGGATCCGGGATCACGAGCACCGCCAGGCAGATCGGCTCGGCGCTCGGTGTGGCCGTGCTCGGCACGGTGCTGTACACGGGCGCGCAGACGACCCTGCAGCACGCCCTGGACGACCGCGGACTGCCCGCCCAGATCAGCCACCCGCTCGTCGACGGGGTCGTGAACAGCTCCGGGGGCGCGATCCCGGGCCTCGAGCGGGACGCCCGCACCCGCCCGGTCGCGGCCGACGCCGAGCGCGCGTTCTCGGACGGCACCGCCTACTCCGCGTACGCCGCCGCCGGGTTCCTCACCCTGGGCCTGCTCGCCTCGATCTCCCTCGGCCCCGCCCGGCCGAAGGACGAGGCCCCGATCGAGGAGCCCGAACCCAGCGGCGCGGTCGCCTGAGCGGGCCCCGCGACCCGGTCCTGCGCCGGGCCGCCCTACCGGGTGCCCAGGTCGTTGCCGACCGAGCAGGTCTGCTGCGCCGCCGTCTGCCCCACCACCGTGTCGGGCAGGTCGACCCCGCCGTCGGAGGAGGAGGAGGCCGACGCCGACGGCGTGGCCGACGGGCTCGGGGACGGTGAGGACGAGGACCCCTGGGTGACGGACCCCTGCCCGTCCGTTGCGCCCTTCTGCTTCGCGGCGAGGCGCAGGGTCTTGTCTGCCTTCACCGCATCGATGAGCGTCTTCGCGGCCGTCGTGTTCGGCGTGAGCCCGTCGCCGGACAGCACGGTGGGGTACTGGACCAGCACGAAGCGGCTCAGCGAGATCGGCGCGATGGCGCGGGCGATGGAGACCATCGTGTCGAGGTTCGCGAGCGTGGAGGAGAGCACCATGCTGTCGGCCGCCGCCTTGGCTAGGCCGTAGAGCTTGGTCACGTCGGTGAGGGTCGACCCGCTCTTGATCTTGCGGACGAGGGACGACAGGAACACCTGCTGCGAGCTGATGCGGGTGAGGTCGCTGCCGTCGCCGACGCCGTGGCGGGTGCGCAGGAACTCGAGGGCGCGCGGCCCCTGCAGCGTGTGGACGCCGGCGGTCAGGTGCAGGCCCGTGTAGTCGTCGTTGATCGCCTTCGCCACGCACACCTGCACGCCGCCCACCGCGTTCGACATCTCGACGACGCCGTCGAACGTGATCAGCGCCGCATACGGGATCTTCATCCCGGTGAGGGCGGCGATCGTGTCGCGCACGCAGCCGACGCCGCCGTACTCGAGCGTCGAGTTGATCTTCACGTCCGTCTCCGACGGCAGCGACTGCCCGGGATGGGACGGGTCCGGGCAGGCCGGCACGGTCACATAGAGGTCCCGCGGGAAGCTCATCACGGTGGCCTTCGTGTGGTCCTGACTGATCCGGATCAGGATGTTCACGTCGTTCAGCGTGCTGCCGGGGTTCTCGCCGTAGTGGCCCTTCTGGCCGTTGCGGGTGTCGCTGCCGACGAGCAGCAGGTTCACCGCGCCGGAGTACGCGCCGATCGAGGGCATCGGGCCACCGCCCGTGCCGATGTCCACCTTGTTGGCGTTCAGCTCTCCCGCGATCCGGGTGACGGCGATCGCGCCCACGGAGACGACCGAGACGAGCACGACGCAGAGGCCGATGGCGACCAGGCGCATCACCGCGGCGAGCCCGCTCCGCGTCGGGAGGATGCCGTGCTGCGCGAGGGGACGGGCCTTCGGATCTGCCATCGGATCCGCCCCCACTTCCCGGGTCATCACGTCCCTCGCACTGGGGTCCCCCAGCGCAGCGCCCCGGAAGTACGGTCGGTCGGGGGCCCGAGAAGCGGATTCTACCGACGTGTTTTCCCTGAACAGGTCACGATCCGCTGCACAGACCCTGCTCATGCCCGACGCACAGATCGACGCCAGCACCCATGCCGACCTTCCGCACCGTCTCCGCCGTCACCGCCGTCGCGATCGGCCTGACCGTGCTCGCCGGCGCGCCGGCGTTCGCCGACGACGCGCCCTCGCCGGAGCCCACGCCGGCACCGACGACGACGCCGTCCCCGGCCCCGATCCCCGATCCCGCCCCGGTTCCCGAGCCCGCGGCGACCCGCCTCGCCTACTCGAGCGGTCACTCGGCCTCGAGCCGCGTGATGCACGTCTACGGCACGGGCCTCACCGGACTCGCCGAGGTGCTGGTCGACGGCGTGGCCACGGACGGGCTCACCGTGCTGGACGACTCGACGGCCACGTTCCTGCTCGACGTCGCGCCCGACTACCAGCCCGGCACCGTCTCGATCTCGCTCCTCTCGGACGACGGCACGATCGTGCCGACGACGCTCACCTTCCGGTACTCCGCGACGAACCGGCGCGACAAGCAGATGGCGTACGCCTTCGCGCACTGGAACGACACCACGAGCGCGCGCTACGGGTACATCCCTGACAACGACTGCGCGGACTTCGCGAGCCAGACGCTCGCCGCGCGCGGCTGGAGGCAGTCGTCGCAGTGGTACGACCGCGGAGCGGCGGCGCGGACGAAGCGCCCCGTCGCCAGCGCGCCCTGGATCTCGTCCACCGCCATGAGCACCTGGCTGCGCTCACGCCCGGATCTCGCCACCCACCTCAGCTGGGCCAGGGCCCAGCGGGTGCAGGCCGTGGTGGGCGACGTCGTCCAGTTCGACTGGGACAGCAAGAAGTACCCGGGCGTCTGGCAGCACACCGGGATCGTCTCGAAGGTCGTCGCACTGCCGAACGGCGACCACGCGATCTCCTACGTCGCGCACACGAACAACAACCGCTGGGGCGACGTCACGTGGCTCGTGCAGCACTACAAGAACCTGCGCGTCCAGTTCTGGCACCTGAAGCAGTAGTCGGGATCCCCGAGCACTTCAGATCCCCGAGCACTTCAGCAGGACGAGATCGCTTCAGCAGGACGAAACGGGTGTTCTCGTCCTGCTGAAGCGAAGCAGTCCTGCTGAAGTGCTTGCTGTCGCCGGCTCACTCCGGGAGGTGGCGCTCCAGCAGGCTGAGGTCGGCGGGACCGAGGCGGCCCTTGCCCGTGTTGGCCTGGTGCCAGTAGGGGTAGAGCAGCGGCACCCCGCTCACGTCGTCGAGCCGGGTGACCTCCTCGGCGCTGAGCGCGAGGTCGGCGGCGGCGAGATTGTCGCGGAGCTGCTCCTCGGTGCGCGCCCCGACGATGACGGAGGTGACCGCCGGCTTCGCGAGCGTGTAGGCCAGCGCGACCTGCGCCGCGGAGACGCCGTGGTCCGCACCGATCGCGACGAGCGCGTCGATCGTGTCGTAGAGCCGGTCCTCGTCGTGCACCGGCGGCTCGGTCCAGCCCTCGAACCGACGAGTGCCCTCGGGTGCGTCCTGGCCGCGACGGTACTTCCCGGACAGGAGGCCGCCGGCGATCGGGCTCCAGACGAGGATGCCGAGCCCCTGGTCGATCGCGATCGGCACGAGCTCGTTCTCCGCGTCGCGCGCCTGCAGCGAGTAGTAGATCTGCTCGGAGACGAAGGACTCGTATCCGCGCTTGTCGGACGTCCAGAGCGCCTTCATCAGCTGCCAGGCGGTGTAGTTCGAGGAGCCGATGTACCGCACCTTGCCGCTCGTGACGAGGGCGTCGAGCGCGGCGAGGGTCTCCTCCAGCGGCGTGAGCCCGTCCCACTCGTGCACCTGGTACAGGTCGATGTGGTCGGTGCCGAGCCGCTCGAGGCTCGCCTCCGCGGCCCGGACGATGTGGTGCCGCGAGAGCCCGGCGTCGTTCGGCCCCTCCCCCATGTCGCCGCGCACCTTCGTGGCGATCAGCACGTCGTCCCGGCGGGTGCCGAGGGCCTCGCCGAGGATCCGCTCGGACAGGCCGCTCGAGTACACGTCGGCGGTGTCGAAGAGGTTCACGCCGGCGTCGAGGCAGAGGTCGATCTGCCGCCGCGCGGCCTCCACGTCGAGGTGGCCGATGGGACTCGCCCATCCCGTGCCGCCGAAGCCCATGGTGCCGAGGGTGATGGTCGAGACGCGGAGACCCGATCGTCCGAGCTGCCGATATTCCATGGAGGAGAGCCTAGGAAGCCGCGGCTCCTTCCCGGCTGAGGGCCTGCCCTTCCCGGTACGCCCGGATCACGTCGTCGAACGACCGCTCCGGCTCCAGCCCGAGCGCCGCCGCCCGATCGGTCCGGAAGCGAGCCGGCCAGGTCGCGACGATCGCGGCGACCACCGGGTCCACCGTCCAGTCGATGAGGTCGCTCGTGCCCGCGCCGGCGACGCGGTCG
>JBQCCU010000505.1:0-3288 GCA_051961935.1 Amnibacterium sp.
GAGCTCGACGTCGGAGACCGTGATCCGGAACCCGAGCAGCGGCCAGATGTCGACGTCGGTGAGGGTCGGCATCACGGAAGACTATCGGCCCGCCCGCCGCGGCTCAGGCCGACGGCGTGGCCGGACGCGGCCCGCGGCGGCGACGCCGGCGCGGCCGCGTGCCCGCCCCGTCGTGCGCGCCGGAACCCGGCACGTGCTCGCTGTGCGGGGTCTCCGCGGGATCGGTGTGCTCCGCCTGCCGGGCCTGCTCGCGCGGCGCCTCCGCGTTCGCGCCCTCGGCGCCGCCGCTCCTGGTGCGGCGGCGGCTGCGCGAGCGGCCGGATGCGGCCTCGCCGGTGCGGGCCTCGCCGGTGCGCGGCTCGGCGGCCGTGCGAGGCGCGGCGCCGTGGGTGCGCAGCCGGCCCTTCGTGCCCTCGGGGATGTCGAGGTCCGTGTAGAGGTGCGGCGAGGAGGAGTAGGTCTCCACCGGGTCGGGCTGCCCGAACTCGAGCGCCCGGTCGATGAGGGCCCACTTGTGCAGGTCGTCCCAGTCGACGAACGTGACCGCGATGCCCGTCTTGCCGGCGCGGCCGGTGCGGCCCGCGCGGTGCAGGTAGGCGTCCGCGTCCTCCGGGATCGTGTGGTTGATCACGTGGGTCACGTCGTCGACGTCGATGCCGCGCGCGGCGACGTCGGTGGCGATCAGCACGTCCTTCTTCCCGGCGCGGAACGCGTTCATCGCACGCTCGCGCTGCTCCTGGCTGAGGTCGCCGTGCACGGCTGCGGCGCTGAACCCGCGGTCGTTCAGCTCCTCGACGAGCTTCGCCGCCGCGCGCTTCGTCCGCGTGAAGATCACGGTCTTGCCGCGGCCCTCCGCCTGGAGGATCCGCGAGATGACCTCGTCCTTGTCGAGCGAGTGGGTGCGGTAGACGACGTGGCGGATGTTCGCCTGCGTGAGGCCCTCGTCGGGGTCCGTCGCCCGGATGTGCACCGGCCGGTTCATGAACCGGCGGGCGAGGGCGACGATCGGCCCCGGCATCGTGGCCGAGAACAGCATGGTGTGCCGGCCGGCCGGGGTCTGCGCGAAGAGCTTCTCGATGTCGGGCAGGAAGCCGAGGTCGAGCATCTTGTCGGCCTCGTCGAGCACCATCTCGCGGACGTCCGCGAAGCTGATGAGGCGCTGGCCGGCGAGGTCGAGCAGCCGGCCGGGCGTGCCGACGATGATCTGGGCGCCGGCCTTCAGCTGCTCGATCTGCCCCTCGTACGCCTTGCCGCCGTAGATCGCGGCGACGGTGGTGGGCCGGTTCGAGGTGGCCATCTCGAGGTCCTCGGCGACCTGCACGCAGAGCTCGCGCGTCGGGACCACGACGAGCACCTTCACGCCCGGCTCCGGGTCGTGGCCGAGGCGCTGGATGATCGGGAGGCCGAAGCCGAGGGTCTTGCCGGTGCCGGTCTTCGCCTGCCCGATGATGTCCTGCCCGGAGAGTCCGAGGGGGATGGTCTGGGCCTGGATGGGGAAGGGCTCGACGATGCCGCGTGCGGCGAGGGCGTCGACCATGTCCGGCTCGATGCCGAGTTCTGCGAAGGTCAAGAGGGTGTGCCTGTCGGTCGTGTGCTGAGGATCAGCGGCGAACGCGGCCCCTGCGGCCGCGAGTGGATTCGCGCCGATGTGACTGCCCGACCGGCGCGGCGGTGCCGCTCCACGGCGGGCACCTCCTGATCAGTGTACCGGCTGCCAATATGCTGAGGCGGTGATCCAGCCGGGACGGGGGCGTCCGCGTCCGCAGCCGTTCCGGGTGCGCCGCAGGCCGTCGTCGCTGCGGGTCGAGCGGGTCCCCCTCGGCGACCTGCGGCCGGATCCGGTCGCGCTCACGGCGCGTACGGCCTACCTCGAGCTCTCGCTGTTCGAGACGGCCTCCTCGGTGGCCGCGCGGGCCTCGGACCTCGCCGACCGCGAGACCGTCACCCGGGTCGCCGCGGCGATCCTCGGTCAGCACACGGCGCTCGTCGACCTGCTCGCCGAGCAGGGGGAGCAGGCGGCCGTCGCCATGCAGCCGTACGTCGCGGACATCGACAAGTACTGGCGCCGGTTCGGCGAGACCGGCTGGCACGAGTCGGTGCTGACCCTCCACCTCGCCACCGGCCTCCTGAACGACTTCTTCGCGCAGCTCGGCGCGGGCCTGCCGCATCCGCTCGCCGAGCGGTACCGGGCGATCCTCACGACCGACATCGGCCAGGACTCGCTCGTGCGCGTGCTCGCCGCGGCCGTCGCCGCCGATCGCCGGATGACCTCGCGGCTCGCGCTGTGGGGCCGCCGCATCGTCGGGGACACCCTGCTCGTGGCGCGCAGCGCGCTCGACTCCGTGCTCGACGCGAGCGGGCACCCGGCGGAGACGGAGGAGCGGCGCATCGAACCCGTGCTGAACGACCTCATCGCCGCGCACACCCGGCGCATGGACCGCCTGGGGCTCACGGCCTGACGGAGACGGAGGACGCCATGACCGCGGTGCGCTTCGGCATCGACACCTTCGGCGACGTGACCCGGGGGCCCGACGGCTCACCGAACCCGCAGCACCGGGTGATCCGCGACGTCGTGGAGGAGGGCGTGCTCGCCGAGCAGGTCGGCCTCGACGCGATCGGCATCGGCGAGCACCACCGCGCCGACTTCGCCGTCAGCGCCCCCGACCTGCTGCTGGCCGCGATCGCCGCCAGGACGGAGCGCATCACCCTCGGGTCCGCGGTGACCGTCCTCAGCTCGGACGACCCCGTCCGCGTCTTCCAGCGCTTCGCGACCCTGGACGCGATCTCCGGCGGCCGCGCCGAGATCGCCCTCGGCCGCGGCTCCTTCACCGAGTCGTTCCCGCTCTTCGGCTACGACCTCGCGCAGTACGAGACGCTCTTCACGGAGAAGCTCGACCTGTTCGCGCACCTGCGCACCGAGCAGCCCGTCACGTGGTCCGGCACCGTCCGCGCCGGTCTGCGCGACCAGGAGGTCTTCCCGCACACGGCAGCCGGTGCCCTGCCGACCTGGATCGGCGTCGGGGGCAGCCCCGCGTCGGGGATCCGGGCCGCCCGCTACGGGCTGCCGATGATGCTCGCCATCATCGGCGGGGCGCCCGAGCGGTTCGCGCCCTACGTCGACCTCTACCGGCGGGCCCTCGCGCAGCTCGAGCTGCCCGCGCTGCCCGTCGGCGTCCACTCGCCCGGCCACGTCGGGGCGAGCGACGCGGAGGCGCGCGAGGAGCTCTTCCAGGACTACAAGGCGATGCGGGACCGCATCGGCCGTGAGCGAGGCTGGCCGCCGATGGG
>JBQCCU010000506.1:0-16412 GCA_051961935.1 Amnibacterium sp.
GCGCTCGCGAACGTGGAGGAGGACAGCTGGGAGTGGCACACCTTCGACACGGTCAAGGGCGGCGACTACCTCGTCGACCAGGACGCCGCGGAGATCCTCGCGAAGGAGGCCATCGACGCGGTCATCGACCTCGAGAACATGGGCCTGCCGTTCAACCGCACGCCCGAGGGGAAGATCGACCAGCGCCGGTTCGGCGGCCACACCGCCGAGCACGGCAAGGCGCCGGTGCGCCGCGCGTGCTACGCCGCGGACCGCACGGGCCACATGATCCTGCAGACGCTGTACCAGAACTGCGTCAAGCACGGCATCGAGTTCTACAACGAGTACTACGCGCTCGACCTCGCGATGACGACCGTCGTCGAGAACGGCCGCCCCGTGCAGCGGCCGTCCGGCGTGGTCGCCTACGAGCTCGCCACCGGTGACATCCACGTCTTCCAGGCGAAGTCGATCGTGTTCGCGACCGGCGGCTTCGGGAAGATCTACAAGACCACCTCGAACGCCCACACCCTCACCGGCGACGGCGTCGGCATCATCTGGCGCAAGGGCCTGCCGCTCGAGGACATGGAGTTCTTCCAGTTCCATCCGACCGGCCTCGCGAAGCTCGGCATCCTGCTCACGGAGGGCGCCCGCGGCGAGGGCGCGATCCTCCGCAACGCCTCCGGCGAGCGGTTCATGGAGCGGTACGCCCCCACGATCAAGGACCTCGCGCCGCGCGACATCGTGTCGCGCTGCATGGTGCAGGAGGTGGCGGAGGGCCGCGGCGCCGGGCCGCTGAAGGACTACGTGCTCCTCGACTGCACCCACCTCGGTGCGGAGGTGCTCGAGACGAAGCTGCCCGACATCACCGAGTTCGCCCGCACCTACCTCGGCGTCGACCCGGTCACCGAGCCGGTGCCCGTCATGCCGACCGCGCACTACGCGATGGGCGGCATCCCGACGAACACGAACGCGGAGGTTCTGTCGGACAACGACACGGTCGTGCCGGGGCTCTACGCCGCCGGCGAGTGCGCCTGCGTGTCCGTGCACGGCTCCAACCGGCTCGGCACGAACTCGCTGCTCGACATCAACGTGTTCGGCAAGCGCGCCGGCAACAACGCGGTCGAGTACGCGCGGACCGCGTCGTTCGTGCCCCTGCCGAAGGACCCGGCGAGGGCGGTGCGCGACCTCGTCGAGCAGCTGCGGAGCTCGACGGGCACCGAGCGGGTCGCGGACCTCCGCAAGGAGCTCCAGGACAACATGGACGCCTCCGCGCAGGTGTTCCGCACCGACGCCTCGCTCGCGAAGGTGACCGAGATCATCCACGGGCTCCGCGAGCGGTACAAGAACATCGGCATCCAGGACCGCGGGCGCCGCTTCAACACGGACCTGCTCGAGGCGATCGAGCTCGGATTCCTGCTCGACCTCGCCGAGGTCGTCGTGTACTCGGCCCGGAACCGCAAGGAGAGCCGCGGCGGCCACATGCGCGACGACTTCCCGAAGCGGGACGACGAGCACTACATGAAGCACACGATGGCCTACCTCACGGGCGACCCGCACTCCGCGGACGCCGCCGACCACATCAAGCTGGACTGGAAGCCCGTGGTGATCACGCGCTACCAGCCGATGGAGCGGAAGTACTAGCCGTGACCCTCACCGTCGCCGACACCGGCATCAACCCCGCGATCAAGCACCGTCCCGCCGAGGGCTTCTCGACGATCACGCTGATCATCCGGCGCTACAACCCCGAGGTGGACGCCGAGCCGTACTGGCGCGACTACGACGTGGACGTGCTGCCCACCGACCGCATCCTCGACGCGCTGCACAAGATCAAGTGGGAGATCGACGGGTCGCTCACGTTCCGCCGGTCGTGCGCGCACGGCGTCTGCGGGTCGGATGCGATGCGGATCAACGGCCGCAACCGGCTCGCGTGCAAGACGCTCGTGAAGGACCTCGACCCGTCGAAGCCCATCTACATCGAGGCGCTCAAGGGCCTGCCGCTCGAGAAGGACCTCGTCGTCGACATGGAGCCGTTCTTCGCCGCGTTCCGGCAGGTGCAGCCGTTCCTGCAGTCGACCACCCCGCCGCCGAACGGCCGCGAGCGGCTGCAGTCGGCGGCGGAGCGGGAGCGCTTCGACGACACCACGAAGTGCATCCTCTGCGCCGCGTGCACCACGTCCTGCCCCGTGTTCTGGACCGACGGCCAGTACTTCGGCCCCGCCGCGATCGTGAACGCGCACCGGTTCATCTTCGACAGCCGGGACGAGGCCGCCGACGTGCGCCTCGACATCCTGAACGACCGCGAGGGCGTGTGGCGCTGCCGCACCACCTTCAACTGCACGGAGGCGTGCCCGCGCGGCATCCAGATCACGAAGGCGATCAGCGAGGTGAAGGCGGCGACGATCCGCAGCCCGCAGAAGGTCAAGATCGCGTAGGCGGAAGGACCGGCCGCCAACGGAGGACTGGGTGAACAACGGAGGATCTGCGACCGCGGGCTGTCCTCCACTGTCGACGACATCCTCCGTCGGCCGCACGCCGGAGCGGTGGATCATCGACTGCTCCACAGGCCGCGAATCCGCCCCCTGATCGCTGACAAGTGCGCGGGCCGAGAACACGACTGCACCGCGCCCGCATCCTCGGTGCATGCAGAACCGCTTCTGGTCGCGCGAGGAGTTGAGAGCCGGCGGCTGGACCGACCGCGCGCTCCGAGAGGCGGTCGCCGAGGGACGGCTCATCGCCGTTCGTCGCGGCCGCTACGCCTCACCGGCGACTCCGCCCCCACTGATCCGCGCGATGCGGGTGGGCGGACCGGCCACGAGCACGACCGCCGCGGCCGCGCTCGGGGTGTGGACACCGCCGGACTCCGACGAGCAGCTGCACGTGGCCGTGCGTCGCAGCACCGGGCGCCTGATGGATCCCGCTGTCCCCGGCCGACCGCTGTCGGTGCGTCCCGATGTCCATGTCCACTGGACGGGCGCGCTCCCCGCCGCCGCGTTCCGGACCGGGCTCGTGCCGGTGCTCGTGATGCTGCAGCATCTGGCGCTCGAAGTCGCCCCGGAGATGACGGTGGCTGCGCTGGACACGGCGCTTCGGCTGCGCCTCCTCCGTGAAGTCGAGCTCCCCGCCCTCGCAGCCCTGCTGCCGGCCCATCTGCGCGCGATCGTGGCCGCCGCCGACCGGCGCTGCGAGTCAGGGCTGGAGTCGATCGCCCGCTTCCGACTGCAACGGCTCGGCCTCCTCGTGCAGCCCCAGGTCGAGATCCCCGGCCTCGGGCGCGTCGATCTGCTCATACAGGGCCGCTTGATCCTGGAGCTCGATGGCAAGGAGTACCACGGGGGCAAGTTCGAGGAGGATCGAAGACGCGACGCCGTCGGAGCCCGGCAGCGCTATCGCACGCTCCGCTTCACCTGGGCCCAGGTGCTCTTCGACTGGCCGACAGTGGAGGCCGCCGTGCTCGGTGCTCTCGCCGCGTGACCGGCGCCGTCGCGAACGGAGGACCACGTCGAGAACGGAGGATTCGACGAGCCGTCGGATCCTCCGTTGTTGACCGGATCCTCCGCGGGCTACGCCGCGGCCGCCGCCTTCGCCGCCTCGGCCGACGGGGCCGCGAGCGCCGCCGCGGCCCGGCGGCGGGCCTCCTCGAGCGTCACGGTGAGCAGCTCCGCGCGCACGTCGGCGAGCGCGGCGGGCGTCATCGAGAGGCTCGTCGCGCCGAGCCCGACCAGCACCACCGCCAGCGCCGGGTCCGCCGCCGCCTCACCGCAGATGCCGACGCTCTTGCCGGCCGCCGCGCCCGCCCGGCCCACCTCGGCCACGAGCTTCAGCACCGCCGGGTGCCACGGGTCCTGGAAGTGCGCGACGCTGCCGAGCAGCCGGTCCGCCGCCATCGTGTACTGGGTGAGGTCGTTCGTGCCGATCGAGACGAAGTCGGCCGACTCGAGGATCTGCGCGGCGAGCAGCGCCGACGACGGCACCTCGACCATCACCCCGGCGGTCTTGATGCCGAGCTCCTTCGCGAGCGCGGTGAAGTAGGCGCTCTCCTCCGGCTCCGACACCATCGGGGCCATCACCCAGAGGTCCGCCTCGGTCGCGGCGTCCGCCTCGGCGAGGGCGGTGAGCTGCTCCCGGAGGATGTCCTCGTTCGCCCGGAGCACCCGGAGGCCGCGCAGGCCGAGCGCCGGGTTCTCCTCCGCGCTGTCGTTCAGGAACGCGAGCGGCTTGTCCGCCCCGGCGTCGAGGGCACGGACGACGACCTTCTTGCCGGGGAACGCCCGCAGCAGCGCGGTGTACTGCTCCCGCTGCTCGCCGACGGTCGGCGCGGACTTCGCGTCGAGGAACAGGAACTCGGTGCGGAAGAGTCCGACCCCCTCCGCGCCGAGCTCGACCGCGCCGGGGGCGTCCTTCGCGTTGCCGAGGTTCGCGAGCAGCTGGATGCGCGTGCCGTCGGCGAGCGCACCGGGCGTGATCGGGGCGTTCAGCAGCGCCCTGCGCTCCTCGATCCGGCGCCGCGCCTCCGCGACCGCCGTCTCGTCGGGGTCGGCGTGGACGTGCCCGGTCGCGGCGTCGGCGATGACGACCTGCCCCTCGGCGAGCTCGAGCGCGCCGGCGACCCCGACGATCGCGGGGATCGACTTGGCGCGGGCGAGGATCGCGGTGTGCGAGGTGGGCCCGCCCTCCTCGGTGACCAGCGCGCGGACGACGGCCAGGTCGAGCGTGGCGGTGTCGGCGGGCGCGAGGTCGCGGGCGACGAGCACGAAGGGGGTGTCCGACTCGGGCACGCCGGGCGCGGGCACTCCGGTGAGCCGCGCGATGACCCGCTGGGCGACGTCGCCGAGGTCGGCGGCCCGCTCGGCCATGTAGCCGCCGAGCCCGACGAGCATGACCTGGAAATTCAGGAACGCCTCGTACACCGCGCGCTCCCCCGTGCGGCCGGCCTGGATGCGCGTGACGACGTCGTCGACCAGCGTCGGGTCCTCGGCCATCAGCGCCTGCGCCTCGAGCACGTTCCGCGCCTCGCCGCCTGCCCGCTGGCCGCGCTCGTTCAGCTCGGCCGCGACCTGCTGCAGCGCGGACCTCGTGCGGGCGATCTCCGTCTCCGCGTCCGAGTGGGTGGCGCTCTCCGGCGGCTCCGGCAGCGGGTCGGGCATCCGGCGCACCGGGCCCACCGCAACGGTCCTGCCGACGCCGATCCCGGTGAGTCGCATGTGCCTGCCTCCTTGCTCGGTCGGTCACAGCATATGGGGCGGGTTGTCCGTGACAACTGCCCGTGAAGCCCCCGTCCGGCCCGGACTCGGCCGTTATCGTGCAGCCATGTCAGCCACGCCGAGCCAGGGCGTGCGCGACTCCGTGGCACCCGAGACGGCCTCCGGGGTGCGGACCGACGTGCCGGAGCACCCGACCGGGTTCGCCGGCCTCGTCCAGCGGGTGCTCGCCCTCCGCCCGGTCCGCGTCGTCGTGCACTACACGGGCGAGAACGGCCCCCTGATCGCCTCGGGGATGACCTACCAGGCGCTCTTCGCCCTGTTCGCGGCGCTGTGGTTCGCGTTCTCGGTCGCGGGATTCGTCGTGGAGGGGGATCCGCAGCTGCAGCAGGTGGTCTTCCGGGGCATCAACCGGTTCATCCCCCGCCTGATCGCGTACACCGATGCGCAGGGGACCGTGCATCCGGGGGCCGTCGCGGCGAGGACGCTGCTCGAGCGGACCGGCCTCAGCATCAGCACGGCGATCTCGCTCGCCGGCGTGCTCCTCACCACGGTCGGCTTCCTCGGCACCCTCAGGACGGCCATCCGCATCATGTTCGGCCTCCCCGGGCCGCGCACGAACCCGGTGCTCCTGAAGCTGATGGACGTCGGCTACACCGCGGGATTCGGCGCCGTGGTGCTGCTCACCACCGTGATCAGCCTCGTCAGCAACACCGCGCTCGGCGCCGTCGCCAGGTTCCTCGGCTTCGATCGCACGTCGCCGGTGCAGCAGATCGGGGCCACTGCGGTCAGCTCCGTCGTGCTGCTCCTGATCGACACGCTGCTCGTCGCCGTGGCCTTCCGGGTGCTGTCCGGCATCCCGGTCCCCCGCCGCCGGCTGCTCGTCGGCGCCCTCATCGGCGGCGTCGGACTCGCCGCCCTGCAGACCCTCGGCACCAGCCTGCTCGGCGGCGCCAGCCGCAACCCGGTCCTCAGCACGTTCGCGACCATCGTCGGGCTGCTGCTCTACTTCAACTTCATCTGCCAGGTCCTGCTCGTCGCGGCGTCCTGGATCGCGGTCGGGATGCAGGACGCCCACATCGACGCCCGCTCCCTCTCCAAGGACCAGCGGGAGCTCGACGAGGCGGAGCGCCTCGAGGACGCCAGGCGGCTCGTCGCGAAGGCGGACCGGCAGGCGCTCGAGCAGCGCGTCCGGGAGGCCAGGGGGATCCGCCGCTGGCGGCTGGTCCGCGCGCTCCAGCGGGAGGTCCGCGCCGAGGCGCGACGCCGGGCCCGTGTCCCGACGCCGGACGCCTATGAACGGGCCCAGGCGGCGACCGGGCGCCCGATGCCCGACGAGGACGAGATCGCCTCGGCGCCGCGGCCGGACTGACCGGCGGCGCGGAAGCCGCTCGGTAGGCTCGTCGCATGGCCGGCACCCGAGTTCGCGTCGCCAGCGTGAACGTCACCGGCGTCCGGGCGGCGTTCCGCAAGGGCATGGGCGCGTGGCTCGACGGCCGTGGCGTCGACATCCTCGCCCTGCAGGAGGTGCGCGCGTCCACCGACGACCTCGAGGGGCTGCTCGGCCCCGAGTGGAACGTCCTCCACGACGCGGCGACCGCGAAGGGCCGTGCTGGCGTGGCGATCGCCTCCCGCGACAAGGCGCACATCCACCGCGTCGCGATCGGCGAGGAGGACTTCGACACCGCCGGGCGCTGGCTCGAGGCCGACTTCGAGGTCGGCGGCACCGTGCTCACGGTCGTGTCGGCGTACGTGCACTCCGGTGAGGCCGGCACCCCGAAGCAGGACGACAAGTTCCGGTTCCTCGACGCCATGGAGGCGCGGCTGCCCGAGCTCACCGCCCACAACCCGCTCGCCGTGGTCGTCGGCGACCTCAACGTGGCGCACCGGCGGCTCGACATCCGCAACTGGCGCGGCAACCAGAAGGCGAGCGGCTTCCTGCCCGAGGAGCGCGCCTACTGGGACCGGATGGTCGGCGCCGAGGACGACGAGCGGTACAACGCCGGCGCCGGGCTCGGCTGGGTCGACGTGGGCCGCCGGATGGCGGGCGAGGTCGACGGGCCCTACACCTGGTGGTCCTGGCGCGGGCAGGCGTTCGACAACGACACGGGCTGGCGCATCGACTACCACCTCGCCTCGCCCGGCCTCGCCGAGCGGATCGCGGACTACGCCGTCGACAGGGCGGACTCCCGGGACGGGCGATGGTCCGACCACACGCCCGTGGTCGCCGACTACACGCTGTAGCCCGCGCCGCCCCGAAGCCGTCCGACCCCGACCCACGGAAGCACCATGACCGACAAGGCCCGCATCTTCTCCGGCATCCAGCCCTCCGCCGACTCCATCCACATCGGCAACTCCATCGGCGCCGTGCTGCAGTGGAAGGCGCTGCAGGACGCGTACGACGCGATCTTCTGCATCGTCGACCTGCACGCGATCACCGTGCCGCAGGACCCCGCCGCGCTCCGCAACCAGACGAGGCGCCTCGCCGCGCAGTACATCGCCGCGGGCATCGACCCCGAGCGCTCCACGATGTTCGTGCAGTCGCAGGTCTCCGCCCATGCGGAGCTCGCCTGGGTGCTGAACACGATCACCGGCTTCGGCGAGGCCAGCCGGATGACGCAGTTCAAGGACAAGGCGCAGCGTCAGGGCTCGGACGCCGCGTCGGTGGGGCTGTTCGCCTACCCGATGCTGATGGCCGCGGACATCCTGCTCTACGACGCGACCGGCGTGCCGGTCGGCGACGACCAGCGGCAGCACGTGGAGCTCGCCCGCGACCTCGCGCAGCGGTTCAACGGCCGGTTCGGCGAGTCGTTCGTGGTGCCGCAGGCGCTGATCCAGAAGGAGACGGCCCGCATTTACGACCTGCAGACGCCGTCGGTGAAGATGAGCAAGTCCGCCGCCTCCGACGCGGGCATCGTGTGGATGCTCGACGAGCCGTCCGTGACGGCGAAGAAGATCCGGTCGGCCGTCACCGACACCGAGCGGGAGATCCGCTTCGATCGGGAGACGAAGCCGGGGATCTCGAACCTGCTCGCGATCCTCGCCGCGTTCCGCGACGTGCCGGTGCCGCAGCTGGAGCAGGAGTACGCGGGGCGCGGCTACGGCGACTTCAAGAAGGACGTCGCAGAGGCCGTCGTCGAGGCCTTCGGGCCGATCAGGCAGCGCACCGAGGAGCTGCTCGCGGACCCGGCCGAGCTCGACCGCATCCTCACCCGCAGCGCCGAGCGCGCCGCGGGCATCGCGGACGCGAAGCTCGACGACGTCTACGACAGGGTCGGCCTGTTCCGGCGGCTGCGATGACCCCGGTCGTGCTCCGCACGCCGCGGCTGGTGCTCGACCAGCCGGGCGAGCGCGACGTGGACCTCGTCACCGAGTACTGCCAGGACGAGCTGCTGCAGCGCTTCACCACCGTGCCGGTGCCCTACCGACGCCGGGACGCGGAGACGTTCCTGCTCGACGTGGTCCCCCGCAGCTGGGCCGCGGACAGCGAGCGCTCGTGGGCCATCCGGCTGGCGGACGTGCCGGATGCGCCGCTGCTCGGCCTCATCAGCGTGCGCTCCTTCGACGAGGTCGGCTACTGGATGGGTGCCCCGCACCGGGGCAACGGCTACCTCGGCGAGGCGCTCGAGGTGGTGATCGACCACTGGTTCGGCGACGGGCACGACCGGATGACGTGGTCCTGCATCGCGGGCAACGTCGCCTCCGCCCGGACCGCGCGCCGCGCCGGCTTCCGCTTCCTCGGCAGCGGCCCCGCGAAGATCGCCGCCCGCGACGGCTCGCATCCCGACAGCTGGCACGCCGAGCTGTTCGCGGGCGAGCCGCGGCTGCCGCAGGCCGGCTGGCCCGCGGAGGTCGAGGGCTGAGCGGCACCGCATGAGCATCCGCGCGGTCCTGTTCGACCTCGACGACACGGTCATGATGCACCGGGAAGCGGTCGACGACGGCGTGCTCGCCACCCTCGCGACCATGGAGCGGGACGAGACGGCGCCGCCGGAGGCCGAGGAGCTCGCCCGCTGGCGGGAGCTCGAGGAGCACCACTACGCGCGCTACCTCGACGGCGAGCTCGACTACCAGGGGCAGCGGCGCGCCCGCGTGCACGCGTTCCTCGCGCCGTACGGCATCCGCCTCGACGACCGCACCGCCGAGGCGTGGTTCGAGCAGTACTCCCGGCGCTACCGGGCCGCGTTCCGCCTCCACGACGACGCGCTGCCGTGCCTCGACGCGCTCGAGGCCGCGATCCCCGGCGTGCGGTTCGGCGTCATCACGAACGGCGACCTCGCCTTCCAGACGGCGAAGCTGGAGGCGCTCGGCATCGAGCGGCGGTTCGCCCACCTGATCACCTCCGGGGAGCTGGGCGTCGCGAAGCCCGACCCGCGCATCTTCGAGGCCGCCGCGGCGCGGTTCGGCCTGCGCCCCGCGGACTGCGCCTACGTCGGTGACCGGCTCAGGACCGACGCCATCGGCGCGACGGCGGCCGGCATGCGCGGCGTGTGGCTCGACCGCGGTGTCGTGCCCGCGCCGCCCGAGGACCTGGCCGAGGCCGACGCGCTCGGCGTGACGACGATCCGGGGACTCGACGAGCTGCCCGGCCTGCTCATCCCGACGGAGGCGGCGTGACCACGACGGCGGACATCGCGATCATCGGCGGCGGGATCGCCGGCTTCTCCCTCGCCGCCGCGCTCGGCGACCGCGCCCGGGTCGTACTGCTCGAGGCGGAGGAGCGGCCCTTCCACCACACCTCCAGCCGGTCGGCCGAGCAGATGCAGCCGACCTACGGCCCGGCACCCGTCCGACGGCTCACGAGCGCATCCATCCCCCGCGTGCAGGCGATCGCGGAGACGCTCGGGCGGCCGATCTTCACCCCCCGGCCGCTGCTCTGGGTCTCCACCGGCGCCGACCGCACCCACCTCGACGAGCTGCTCGCGACCGTCGCCGGCCTCGAGGAGATCGCCGCGGCGGAGGCGGTGCGGCTCCTGCCCGCGTTCCGGCCCGAGTCGGTGCTCGCGGCCGGCATCGACCGGTCCGCCGTCGAGGTGGACGTGCCTGCCCTGCTCGAGGCCTACCGCGCCACCGCGGTCGAGGGCGGGGTGCAGGTGCTGCCGTCCTCGCGCGTCGAGCGGGCCGACCGCGTCGGCGAGGCGTGGCGGCTGACGGCGGGGGCGTCGGTCGTCGAGGCGCCCGTCGTGGTGAACGCCGCCGGAGCGTGGGCCGAGCGGGTCGCCGCGCTGTTCGGCGCCGCGACCCGGCGGCTGCAGCCGCTGCGCCGCACGGTCGCCGTGGCGGTCCCGACCGGCCGCCCCGTGGATCCGGCGTGGCCGATGGCCTGCGACGCGCTCGACACGTTCTACTTCCGCCCGCGCGGCCGGGCGGTGCTCGCCTCCGCCCTCGAGGACGAGCCGAGCGAGCCCGAGGACGCGCAGCCGCGGCCCGAGGTCGTGGCGACGGTGCTCGAGCGGATGAACGCCGTGACCGACCTCGAGCTCCGCGGCACGGAGACGGCCTGGACGGGGCTCCGCACGCTCGCGCCGGATGCGATCCCGGTCGTCGGCCGCGACGCGGAGGTGCCGGGCTTCTACTGGCTCGCCGGGCAGGGCGGCTACGGCATCCAGACCTCCGCGGCGCTCGGCGCCGTGGTCGCGGACGATCTGCTCGGCACGCCCTCGGCCGTCCCCGGCCTGGAGGGCGTGCTCGCCGACCTCTCCCCCGCCCGCCCAGCGCTGCACCGCTGACCCAGCGAGTGCGGGCGGGTTCCGACAACCCGGGCGTCTTTTCACGCCCGGGATGTCGGAAGTCGCCCGGATCCGGAGGCGCACCTTCCGAAGCGGCCGGTAACGGGAATAGGCGCGCTCCGGGCCGGTTCTGGTAGAGAAGCAGCAACACGAACACGTGCTCCGGGGTCGGTGGAAGTCCGAACCGGCGGTCAAAGTCCGCGAACCCCGTCCGAACCGCTCCTCCCGAGGGGCGCGGAAGGCGGGGCCGATCCGGTGGAACTCCGGAACCGACAGTCACAGTCTGGATGGGAGAAGCACGAGGCGGTCGCGCGTACCCGCGCCACCGCCGACGGTCCGACCCGTCGTCCCCGGAGGCGCACAGAGACGCACCGAGGACCGCATAACCGCCGCAGGCACGAGCACCGCCGCCGCGATGCGGCGCGCCCTCGAGCTGGCCGCGCTGGGGCCCGCCGGTGGCCCCAATCCGCAGGTCGGCTGCGTGCTCCTCGCGCCGGACGGCGGCGTGCTCGCCGAGGGGTACCACCGCGGCGCGGGCACACCGCACGCGGAGGTCGACGCGCTGTCGCAGCTGCCGGCGTGCGCCGCGCGCGGCGCGACCGCGGTCGTCACCCTCGAGCCCTGCAACCACGCGGGCCGCACCGGGCCGTGCGCGGTCGCGCTGATCGAAGCGGGCGTCGCACGCGTGGTCTTCGCGCTGCGCGACCCGTTCGCGCCCGCGGCCGGGGGCGCCGAGCGCCTCGCCGCGGCGGGCGTCGCGGTCGAGGAGGGGGTCCTCGCGGACGAGGCCGCCGCCCTCAACGAGCACTGGATCACGGCCGTCTCCCGAGGCCGGCCCTGGGTGACCGCGAAGTGGGCGTCGAGCCTCGACGGGCGGATCGCGGCGGCCGACGGCACGAGCCGCTGGATCACCGGCGCCGCGGCGCGGGCGGACGTGCACCGCAGGCGCGCCGAGCACGGCGCCATCGTCGTCGGCACCGGCACCGCCCTCGCCGACGACCCGAGCCTCACCGCCCGTGCCGGCGACGGCTCGCTCCTCCCTGCCCAGCCGATCCCGGTCGTCGTCGGCGCCCCCGAGCTGCCCGAGGGCGCCGCCGTCGCCGCGCATCCACGGCCCCTGCTCCGGGTGCGCGACCACGCGCCGGATGCGGTGCTCGCCGCCGCGATGGAGGCCGGCGTGACCTCCGTGCTCCTCGAGGGCGGCCCGACCCTCGTGACCGCCTTCCTCGCCGCGCGCCTGGTCGACGAGGTGCTCGTCTACCTCGCCCCGACGCTGCTCGGCGGCCCCCGGCTCGCCGTCGCCGACCTCGGCGTCGCCACCATCTCCGACCAGGTCCGCCTCGACGTGCGCGAGGTGCGCACGCTGGGTGAGGACGTGCTGGTCGTCGCCCGCCCGCGCGCCGCGGGCACCCCTGGATCCTTCGACGCCGCGCCAGCGGCACCGGGAGAGGACTGACATGTTCACCGGCATCATCGAGGAGCGCGGCCGCGTGCTCGGCTGGGAGACGACGCCCGACGGCGGCGCCCGCCTCACCGTCGCCGCGCCGCTCGCCGCATCCGACGCCCGCCACGGCGACTCCATCGCCGTTTCCGGGGTCTGCCTCACGGTCGTCGCGACCGGCGAGGACCGCTTCACCGCGGACGTGATGGGGCAGACCCTCGCCGTCAGCGCGATCGCGGACCTCACGCCCGGCGACGACGTGAACCTCGAACGCGCCGCGCAGGTCGGCGACCGGCTCGGCGGCCACATCGTGCAGGGTCACGTCGACGGCACCGCGAGCGTGCTCGCGATCCGGGACGAGGGCTCCTGGCGCGTCCTCCGCTTCCGCCTCCCCGAGGCGCTCGCCCCGCTCGTGGTGGACAAGGGGTCGATCGCCGTCGCCGGCGTCTCCCTCACGGTCTCCGCGGTCGGCCGCGACGACGACGGGCACTGGTTCGAGGTGAGCCTCATCCCCGAGACGCTCGAGGCGACGACCCTCGGCTCGATCGGCGTCGGCGGCCGCGTGAACCTCGAGACCGACGTGCTCGCGCGGCACGTGCAGCGGCTGCTCGCCTTCGTCCCGGCGGCGGTGGCCTGATGGCGCTCGCACCGATGCAGGAGGTCCTCGACGCGCTGCGCGCCGGGCGCCCCGTGATCGTCGCCGACGACGAGGCGCGCGAGAACGAGGGCGACGCGATCCTCGCGGCCGAGCTCGCCACCCCGGAGACCGTGGCGTGGGTGATCGACCACTCGTCCGGCTTCATCTGCGCGCCGATGACGAACGCGATCGCGGACCGGCTCGAGCTCACCCAGATGGTCCGGATGAACGAGGACCCGCGCGGCACGAACTACACGGTCACCGTCGACGCCGCGGACCGCGTGAGCACGGGCATCAGCGCGGCCGACCGCGCGCACACCCTGAACGTGCTCGCCGACCCGGCCGCCACCGCCGCGAGCGTGATCCGGCCCGGCCACGTGCTGCCGCTGCGCGCCGTCGACGGCGGCGTGCGCGTGCGCGGGGGCCACACCGAGGCGGCGGTGGACCTGCTGCGCCTCGCGGGCCTCACGCCGGTCGCGGCGATCGCCGAGATCACCGCCAAGGACGGCACGATGACGCGGATGCCCGGCCTGCTCGCCCTCGGCGAGGCGGAGTCCGTGCCGGTCACGACCGTCGCGGCGATCATCGAGCACCTCGACGCGAACCCCGGGCTGTGCACGCGGACCGGGATCAGCACCCCGCCACCGCCCCCGCGCATCCGCTTCGAGGTGGAGACGGCGCTGCCGACGACCCACGGATCGTTCCGGGTGCGCGCCTACCGCGACGCGATGACGGGCGACGAGCACGTCGCCCTCATCGCCGGCACGCCGGGACCGACCGCGCTCGTGCGGGTGCACTCCGAGTGCCTCACCGGGGAGGCGTTCGGCTCGCTGAAGTGCGAGTGCGGCCCGCAGCTCGACGCGGCGCTCGACGCGATCGCGGAGGAGGGCGGCGTCGTCGTCTACCTCCGCGGCCACGAGGGTCGCGGCATCGGACTTGTGAACAAGCTCCGCGCCTACCGGCTTCAGGAGGACGGCCTCGACACGCTCGACGCGAACCTCGCCCTCGGGCTGCCGGCGGACGCCCGCGAGTACATCGCGGCGGCGGTGATCCTCGCGGACCTCGGCATCACCGACGTGCGGCTGCTCACGAACAACCCGAACAAGATCGCGCAGCTCGAGGCGCACGGCGTGCGGGTGGCGGAGCGGGTGCCGCTCGTCGTCGGCGTCGGCGCCGTCAACGAGGGCTACCTCGAGGCGAAGCGCACGCGGATGGGGCATCTGATCGACGAGAGCGACATCAAGCCGCTCTCGGCCACGGAGAGGACGGCGTCGTGAGCGCGACGGGCAAGCCGGACGAGGCGCAGGTGGACGGCAGCGGCCTCGCGGTCGCGATCGTCCACGGCACGTGGCATCCCCGGATCGCGGACGGCCTGCTCGAGGGCGCCAGGCGCACCCTCGCCGCGGCGGGTGCGCGGGTGGTGGAGTACCCGGTGCCGGGCAGCTTCGAGCTGCCGGTGGTCGCGCAGGCGGTGCTCGAGGCGGGGGCGGATGCGGCCGTCGCGCTCGGGGTGATCATCCGCGGCGGCACGCCCCACTTCGAGTACGTGTCGTCCGCGGCGACGCAGGGCCTGACGGAGGTGGCGCTGCGCACCGGCAAGCCGGTCGGCTTCGGGGTGCTCACCCTCGACGACGAGCAGCAGGGCCTCGACCGGGCCGGGCTGCCGGGCTCGAAGGAGGACAAGGGCGCCGAGGCGGCGTCCGCCGCGCTGCAGACCGCGCTGGCGCTGAAGGCGATCCGCGGCCGCTGACCCCTGCACGCTGACCGCGGCCGCTGACGGCCCATCGCTGCACGAACGACGGAGAAGTCGCGCCCCTGCGACCAGGGGATGAGGATCCGGGGCCGGATCCGCGCGAGACTCCGTCGTTCGTGCCGGGTCAGCGGAAGCGGATCCCGAGGCCCGGTGCCGCCCCGGGCGCCGCGCGCCCGCCGGCCACCGTCATCCCGGTCGGCGCTGCGAGCGCGTCGAGCTCGTCGAACCGCGCGCCCTCGACGTCCTCGACCCACGTCGGGACGGAGCGGGTGACCGCGAGCTGCACCGACAGCTCGGGCAGCAGGTGCGGGGCGACCGGCACGCCGCGCTCGTCCGCGAGGGCGGCGATCTCGAGGAACGGCGTGATGCCGCCGACCCGCACGATGTTCGGCTGCACGACGTCCACGGCGCCGGCGTCGAGCAGGTCGCGGAACCGGTAGGCGGTGTGGGCGTTCTCGCCCTGGGCGATGGGGACGCCCGCCTCGCGCCGCAGCCGGGCGTACCCGGCGGTGTCGTCGGCCCGGAGGGGCTCCTCGAGCCAGGTGAGGTCGAACGGCCGCAGCGCCTCGGCGGCGGCGAGCGCCGTCCCGAGGTCCCAGCGCTGGTTCGCGTCGACCATCAGCGCGCGGTCGGGGCCGAGCACCTCGCGGACGGCCGCGACCCGCTCGACGTCCTCGGCGAGATCCGGGCGCCCCACCTTGATCTTCGCGCCGCCGAGCCCCGCGTCGACCCACCGCCGGGCCTGCGCGAGGAGCTCGTCGAGCGGGTAGTGCAGGTTCACGCCGCTGCCGTACACCGGCTGGTCGTGCCGGTGCCGGCCGAGCAGGTCCGCGACGGGGAGTCCCGCACGGCGTCCTGCGAGGTCCCAGAGCGCGAGGTCGAGGCCCGCGAGCGCGATCGTCGTCACCCCGCCGCCACCCGCCTCGTGGACGTGCTGCCAGGTCTCGCGCCAGATCGACGGCTCGGCAGGGCGCCCGAGCACGAAGGGGACGACGTCGTCGCGCAGCAGCGCCGCGACCGCGGATGCGCCGATCGAGGGCGTCCACCCGAAGCCGGCCCCTTCGCCGCCGTCGGTGTCGCGCACGTCCACGGCGATCACGTGGACCGCGGGGACGTCCGGTCCCCACGGGCGCGCGAGCGGCACCCGCCTCGCTCGCAGCGCGACCTGCGCGATGCGCGGGCCGCTCACGCGACGAACTCGGCGCCGGCCGCGAGCAGCGCTTCCAGCCGCGCCGTCTGCTCGGGCGTCGGATCGGTGAGCGGCGGACGGACGGATCCGACGGGCGTGTCGGTGAGGCGCAACCCCGCCTTGATCAGCGACACCGCGAAGCCGGGCGTCTCGTCGCGCAGGCGGACGAGGGGCACGTAGAAGCGTTCGAGCATGAGGCGCTGCCGCGGCTCGTCGCCCGCCCGGTAGGCGTCGAAGAAGGCGGTCGCCACCGCCGGGGCCATCGCGAACACGGCCGAGGAGTAGAGGGGCACGCCGATCGCGCGGTAGGCGGCCTGGCTCGCCTCGGCGGTGAGCAGGCCGTTGAAGAACCGCACGTCGTCGCGGCCGGCCCGGCGCGCGGCGAGCACGAACCGCTGCATCAGCGCCACGTCGCCCACGCCGTCCTTCACGCCCTGCACGCGCGGGTCCTCGAGCAGCACGTGGCCGAGCGCGTGGGGCAGGGCG